>DVMH01000015.1 GCA_018715045.1 Candidatus Avidehalobacter gallistercoris | reverse complement strand
CGCTCCCCCACCGTTGTATTGCAAGCCATTTTCCGCTTCAAAACCAGCGCGGCCGTATTCTCTCATCCGCCGCTCCATAATCTATACCACCTCTTTAATCAAAACTTGATGGTTGCAGCTTACATATAATCAATTCTCTTTTTAGCCTTCCATCGAAAAAAATATTATTCATTGGGGTTTTCTATAAACTGCTTAACGCCCTTATCTGAGAAATATTCAGCTCAGACACAGCCTTTTCCCGCCTGACAATCGTCTGTTTACCAATTTTCAGAGATTTTGCAATGGCTTTTTGCGTTAATCCTCACTGCGGCAAGACTGATTTGCAGGCAAGATAGATTTGTCAGACGCCCCGTTGGCATAAAGGAAAACCAACCTTTCTGGCAACGGCGTTAAACTGCCTGTGCTTGGACGTGTAACTGCCAGCATACCCGATCGTCGCCATAGAGGCAGTTACCGACTATGGGGAAATCTCGCCAAGTACGCAAATAACAGCAATTATTTTTGGAGTATCCGCCCTGCTTCCTCTATTGTCAGGAAGCCTGGCCTGTGGTACAATGAGAGCGATACATCAAGAGTTATGGAGGTAAAATATGTTAGGTCCAAATCCGGATGCAATACATCCAAATGCGGCGCTTCCAAGTATTTGCTATATCAAAAATGTCATTACCCGCCCTACGATTATCGTAGGTGACTACACCTATTATGATGATCCTATAGACTCGGAGAATTTTGAAAGCCACGTAACTCACCACTACGATTTCATTGGAGATAAACTGATCATCGGTAAATTTTGTGCTATCGGCAAAGGCGTGGAGTTCATCATGAATGGAGCTAACCATCGAATGTGCGGCGTATCAACCTATCCGTTCAATATTATGGGCGGAGGCTGGGAAAAATCAGTACCTTCTCTGGATGAACTTCCGCTGAAAGGCGACACCGTTATTGGAAACGATGTATGGTTCGGTCAAAATGTTACTGTTTTGCCTGGGGTCCATATTGGTGATGGCGCAATCATCGGAACGAACTCCACTGTTGCCAAAGATATTCCCCCATACAGCATTGCGGTGGGTAATCCGTGCCATGTAGTTAAACTGCGTTTTGACAAAGGGGTGATTGACTACCTTTTAAAGTTGAAATGGTGGGATTGGCCTCCGGAAAAGATTTTTGCTAATCTCGAAACCTTAACTATCGGAGACGTATCAAAAATCATATCACTTTGATCACTTTGTCAACTTCCCATTTGCAGGGCTGTACAGCTTGCTCTGAAAAGCGCAACCGTCATAATATCCTCAGCGACGTGGCAACACTATGGCAACAAAAATTCAGATAGCCCAACTGTCCGGATAATGAAAATAAAGAAAGCTGAATACCCAAAGCAAAATTGTTTATAATTGCCTTGTCAGGAATGAATAAAAATAATGAGCGATATGGTTAAGCGACAGGGAAAACAGCCTCAGAGGTTCAACCCGAAGCCAAAGAGCCAACATCCAAAATCTACACCTCAGAAAAAAAATAGCAGCGCTTTATACCATCATGAAGATAAGCGTACTATAAAAGTGTTTGCTAAATCGTATAAAAATCGTGTAAGAGCAAAACAAAATGCCCAGATACCGAAGTATCAGGGCATTTCACTGATTTTTGGTGGAGATAACAGGATTCGAACCTGTGACCTCTCGCATGTGAGGCGAGCGCTCTAACCAACTGAGCTATACCTCCAAATAAAAATGGCGGAGCGGGTGGGATTCGAACCCACGAGCCCTCGCGGACTACCTGATTTCGAGTCAGGCTCGTTATGACCACTTCGATACCGCTCCCCAACCAAACAGCGAGCGCAAGTGCCGCTTAAAAAATAATAGCACATCAAGACGTTTAATGCAAGCAGTTTTGCAAATTTTATCATAAAAAATTGCCAAGGAGGCTTCTGGAATGACAAATAAAATCACTGTTACATCAGAGGAAATTGCCTCGTTTCATCAAATGTGGGATAATTTTCCCGGTATAGCACGCCTGATTGGCCGCGACCATATTATCATCGCCGCCAACCAAAATGCCATAGCAAGAGGCTATAAGCCCGGCGTTTGCTGTGCAACGCTCCCCTCTGCCACCAATCACCGGGGCTGCCTGGCTATGCAAACGCTTGCCGAAGGCAAAGGCATGGCTGATAACCCGGACGGCACATCTATTCGTGGCTGGCTTCCTGTCTCCGGGCGAGACGATGTTTATGTACATTTCAGCCTGACCGTACCGAAAGCAGGTATTGACAACTGACAGCAGAAAAAAGACCGGCTGGCTACTAAGCCCGTCGGTCTTTTAGCGTTTATTTAACTAATTTAAGCGGCGCGTATTTCTGAATCAGTACCTTAATACCTTGCCCGGGGAAAGCGATGGAGAGCGCGGCATCCTCGCCCTTGCCCTCAATTTTAACCACCACGCCCTGGCCAAACTTGGTATGCTGCACTTTATCACCGATGTTGATAAGCTGCTTGCCAGCGTCAAGCTGGGGTTCAAAGCTGCGCTTTGGACGGCTGACAAACAGCGAAGTCGGCTTAGGCGGCGCTTCGTGTTTAATTTCCGGCCGCCGATAACTCAATGTATGGGCGTTCATCAGTTCCGCCGGTATCTCGCCGATAAAGCGGCTGGGCGGCAGCGTCACATACTGACCGAACAGATTACGGCGCATGGCGCGGGTCATGATCAGACGCTTTTCAGCACGGGTCATCGCCACATAGCATAGACGGCGCTCCTCCTCCAACTCCATTTCGTCCAGCAGCGAGCGACCATG
The DNA here is from genome assembly GCA_018715045.1 of Candidatus Avidehalobacter gallistercoris. Classification (GTDB taxonomy): domain Bacteria; phylum Bacillota; class Dehalobacteriia; order UBA4068; family UBA4997; genus Avidehalobacter; species Avidehalobacter gallistercoris. The sequence continues at coordinate 55,525 of DVMH01000015.1, read as the reverse complement.
CGGGAACATTTTCTCCTCCATACCCACCATGAACACCACCGGGAACTCCAATCCCTTGGCAGCGTGCATGGTCAAAAGCGTAATGCTGCCATCTTCGCTGTTATAGCTGTCGGTATCGGTGATCAACGCGATTCGGGCAAGAAAGTTTTCCAGCGTAGGAGCGTTATCCATCGCGTCGCCGTATTCGTCCGGATTGGTTTCGGCGTAGGCCTGCGCCTCTGTCATCGTGTCAGTGAACTCTACTGCGCTGGCCGAAAACTCGCGCAAATTCTCCAGACGGCTTTCCGCCGTGGTGGGATCCTGCTGCTCCAGCGCAGAATAATAGCCTGTCTGCGTCCACAGGTTTTCCAACAATTCCGGTATATCAACCTCATGCGCCAGCTTGGTCAGCCGTTCGATCAGATCAACAAAATTCCTGACGCTTTTCTGCGCCGTTGGCGATAATGTATCCAACACTTCCGGGCGGGTCAGCGCTCGGTATACCGGGAGACCTAACGCAGTCGCGCCTGCTTCCAGCTTTTGATAACTACCAGCGCCGATACTGCGCTTCGGTTCGTTGATAATGCGCGCCAATGAGAGGTTATCGTCCGGGTTCACCAGCAGACGCAGATACGCCAGAGTATCTTTGATCTCCTTCCGCTCATAGAACTTCATACCGCCGTAAACGTGATACGGAAAGCCGTATTTTAAGAGAGCATCCTCCAGCACACGTGACTGCGGATGGGTACGGTAGACCACGGCAAAATCCTTATAGTCATAGCCCTGCTCCCGCATCATGGCGATCGTCTCCACCACAAACATACCCTCTGAACGGTCGTCCGGCAGCTCCTGATAATCTATCAGCTCGCCCTCCGGCGCGTCTGTCCACAGCGCCTTTGGCTTACGCTGGGCATTATGCTCAATAACGCTGTTGGCTGCATCCAGAATGTTCTTGGTGCTGCGGTAATTCTGCTCCAATTTAATCAGGCAGCAGTCCTTATAATCTTTCTCAAAGTTCAGAATATTGCCAATATCCGCCCCTCTCCAGCCATAAATGCTCTGGTCGGGGTCGCCTACCGCGCAGATATTACGGCTTTTGGCGGCCAGCTGCTGAATAAGGGAATACTGCGAATAGTTGGTGTCCTGATACTCATCCACCATGATGTAGCGGAAACGCTGCTGATATTTAGCCAAAACCTCTGGATGCTGCTCAAACAGGCGCAACGTATACATGATGAGATCGTCAAAATCCAACGCATTGGCGGCCAGAAGCTGCTGCTGATAGGCCGCGTAAATCTTGGCAACGGTGCTGTCCCAGTCCGTTCCCACATCATTATAATATTCCTCCGGCGTCATCAGCTGGTTCTTGCATTTGCTGATTTGGGCGGCCACGGCGCGGGGATGAAACTCCTTATCTTTCAGGCCCATTTCCTTGAGTATTCGCTTCAGCATAGTCTGCTGGTCAGAATCGTCATAGATGACGAACGACGCATCAAAAGGCAGATATTTCGCCTCGCGCCGCAAAATACGCAGGCAAATGCTGTGGAAAGTTCCCACCCACATATTACGCACCGAAAAGCCGGTCAACTTCTCCATACGCTCGCACATTTCCTGGGCGGCCTTGTTTGTAAACGTAAACGCCAAAAGCTCGCCAGGGCGTATTCCCACCTGCTGCAACAGATAAGCTGCACGGGTGACTAACGCCTTTGTTTTGCCGCTGCCCGCACCGGCCAGAACCAGCACAGGACCTTCGGTGGTCTCCACCGCACGGCGCTGCATTTCATTTAAATTCTCCAATATGTTCATTTCCTCACCCTTCAGGCATCTTTAACCCTGCCGCTGCTTATCCAAACGCGCCAACACCCGTACATAACCGTCCGCCCCATATGACACACAGCGCTTCACCCGGCTTATAGTGGCGGTTGATGCGCCTGTACGCGCCGCGATATCGTTGTATTTTTCCTCGGCCAGCAACATCTGCGCCACTGCGATCCGCTGCGCCATCGCGCTGAACTCGCCGGTGGTCAACAAATCTTCAAAAAAGCGATAGCAGTCCTCGCGGTCTTTCAACTGCAACACCGCGTCGCAAAGCAAATCAGCCTCCGCCCCAGCCATTCGGCTTTTGTATGCCATATAAGCCTCCCATAAAATAAAGCGCCTGCCGCACTTAAAAAAGCCGTGGCGGCAGAGCATCAGTTTTACATATTATAATTTATTCTACAAAAACTGTCTTTTTCCTGCTAATACATTAAAGTATAAATTAAAATTACTCCGTTCTCATCTCCGGTCGGTGCACCAGGACTGTACGACTCTTAATTTTCAGCCGGATAACTGCTGATGCCAGCGCTGCCGCAGGAATCAACAGCGAACCCACAAGCATTGCCCACGGCAAAATGCTGCTCCACAACGGTAATATTTGCTCCGCTCCGGCCAAAAGGCGGCTAAGTTCCAGCAATATCAGCCAAAGGCCACCAGCCAAAAGCCACGGCTGGTATTTAACGCCACGGGGAATAAGATAACGGAGCACCTCTGCTGCCGCCGTAAAATATGCCGCTGCCCGCAGAAGCAATACCACCAACAGCAGCGTTGCTCCAATAACCTCAAAACGGCTGAGCCAATGTCCCACCTCGGCTAGCCGAAACACCTGTAAAATCGGAAAACGATACAAAGGGAGCGATGCGCCCAGTACTGCCAGCGAGCCTAAAATATATGCCAGCCACAGCAGCGCCGCCGCCACCCCCGCGTCAAATAGTGTACCCACGCGGTTTTTGACTTCTGCCGTGTGTGTAAGATAAGGCAGCAGCACCCCCAGATTGCCAAACACCAGCACCCCGCCCAGAGCCGCCTTGGGCAGAATATCCCACTGCGGCAGGGTCAGCGGCAGCAGATTCCCGATATCCGCCCCGCTTACCGTCAACCCCAAGTTTGCCAGCGTCAACATCAGCGCCGGCGCCACTACCAGCAGCGCTGTTCGCGCCAGCGCTATCGCGCCTGTGGCAGCAAAACAGGCGGACGACAGCAAAAAAAGCGCCGCGTAAAGCGCGAATGACGCCGTCTCGCCACCCAAGCGTTGCCAGAATAACACGGCGCACACCGTAGAGCCTGCCGGCAGCAACAACCAGAACACAGCGTATAACAGCAGTAACACCCGTCCGCCGCCCCGGCCAAACGCATAACAAAGCGCTTCGGCAAAGCTCTGACCAGCAAAAATATGCGCCCACCCCCACAACACCAGCCAGAAAACCAGCCCAAAGCAGCAGGCTACCCCCCAATAAAGCCACGCCTGCTGCTGATACTGCTTCTCCGCCCAGCCAAACAGGATAAAGCCGCTTAGGCAGATAGCCAACGCCAGCGAAAACAATTCCGCCCGGCCGATTTTACCCTGCTGCCTTGTCGTCATTGCGCCTGCTCCTCTCTTTCAGTTCATTTCAATAGTCATATCCACGTTAAGCGCCGCTGCAATCTCGTTCAGATAATCCGTGTGCTGCCAATCTGCCCAAAGCTCTGGCAACTTGCGTTTGATCTCCCGCCCAATGCCTAAAAAGTCAAGCTGCAAACGACGGCTTTCATCTAAAGACTCAGCGAAAATATACTGCAACCGTTCCCTGGCCTGTCGTTCAATTTCCATCTGACTCAGGCCGGCCGGGTTATGCACAACCTCGGCCTTAAGCGTTAATTCCACCTGGAGGGTGGGCTGGGCTGGCGGTTCTGCCCGATTCAGGCGATAAAATACCTTAGCAGCAATGATGTTAAGAGAAAAATCTTCCTGCAATGTCAGCACCTCACCAGCCAAATGCTGTGGACGCTGCAATAACCGCCAACAGAAAGCAGCGTCACTTTCCGGCAAAAACTGCCACTCTACCCCATCGTATATAGCCATCCCGGCAAGTTTTATACCGTCCGCAGTCTTCTCAGCCAGCGGCAGAACAGGCGCAATTCCATCATCGTACAGCGTCTCAAGAAAATCCTGCAATGTGACTGCCGACGCACCGGGATAGCCGCTGCCATGCGGTTCCAGCGCATTTTCCAACAGATAAACGGGGCTCATTGTCTCTTCGCCCGCGTCCAGCAGATCCGCCGCGCTGCCCCGGCATATCACGGGGTATAACGTAGGACGAAGCTGCGGCGAACGCACAGCGTAATCCAGCCAATTATCCAGCCCGGCAGCCTCTTCGCCCAGCACCAGCAGGGCCGCATGAGAGAAATTAAGCTGCCGGGCCCCCTGGTCATAAAGCTCCGCCACCGCCTCAGCCGGGCTTGCGCCATCTGCCGCCAAACTGTAATAGCTTTCGGCGTATTGTTGCTCCAGCGCCTTGTCACGATGCAGCAACTGAACGCCGGCTTCTATTTTGCCAGATTCGTTTTTATCCAGTGAAAGCGCTGCGGCCAGCTCCACGTCTTTCAAATCGCCGCCTGCTTTTTCACTGAGAAGTTCGCAGCCTGCGGTATAAAGCAACACTAACACCAGCGTCAATATCAGTAGAATTTTCTTCACAGCTCCTCCCTTCCGCCGGCCGGAGGCACCTGCGGATTCTGCCGCCACATGCCGCCGGCAGTCAAATTCTCAGGTCTTCTGCCCTGCAACCACAGCGGCGCCCGGATAACGGTATCACGCAGCTGGTAAGGCAAAAGCGGAGCAAACGGCGCCAGATACGACACGCCAAAAGAGGAAAGCGAAGCCAAATGCAGCAGCAACAGCACAGTGCCCAGCATCAGCCCCCAAAAACCCAGCCACCACGCAAGAAAGATAAATATAAAACGCAGAACAGTGGCCGCGTCGGTAAGCGCGTCCACAACGAACATAGCAATGGCCGTAAACGCTACGATGATCACCACCGGTGCGGAGATCAGTCCAGCCGTAACCGCCATATCGCCGATGACCAGGCCGCCCACAATGCTGATTGCCGCGCCCACCGCCCGCGGTAATCTTATGCCTGCTTCACGCACAACTTCATACACCAGTGAATAGAATAAAACAGACCAACCCGCTGAAAGCGGCGTATCACCTGCGGCCTGCCACATATTCAGCATAAGATTGGAGGGTATCAGCTCGGTGTGGAAGCTGCAAACCGCGATATAAAGCGCTGGGCCGTATATCGCAAACGCAAACGCCAGAAAACGCAGAAACCTCACCAGACTGGCCATAAACGGACGCGCGTAATAATCCTCTGCACTCTGAAAGCTCTCCACAAACAACATTGGCGCGGTCAGCACGAAAGGCGTGCCATCCACCATAACTGCAACGCGCCCCTCCAATAGTTTGGCCGTCACTTTGTCCGGCTTTTCGCTGTTAGCCAGCGTCGGGAAAGGCGAAAACGGCGCATCCTCGATCAGCTGCTCGATGTAGCCGCTTTCCAGAATGCTGTCGATCTCCACCCCCGCCAACCGCCGCTTCGCCTCGGCTACGACGTCGGGATCTGCCAGCCCGCGTATATACGCCAAACAGGCGTTGGTGTTGGTCTCGGTACCCAGTTTTAACGTCTCAAAGCAGAGATCTGGCGTTTTAATGCGCCGCCGCAGCATTGACATGTTAGTTTTCAGGTTCTCAATAAAGCCCTCGCGGGAGCCTCGCACCACAATCTCCGTCTGCGGTTCGCTGATACCGCGCCGTTCAAAGCCTTTCAAATCACTGATTATGCCGCATGGCGAGCTCTCAAACAATACGCCGCAATCACCGGAGAAAATCCTGTCCATAAAGGCCTGCACGTTGTCGGCTATCGCCCAGTCCGCAACAAACAGAACTTCGGCGGCGATGCGTTGCGGCGGAAGACTGAACGCTTCTCTATTCTGCAACAATGGTTTGATGATAAACTCGGCCACTGCGTCCTTATCCGTCATGCCGTCGAAACAGATTGTGGCGGCGGCCAGCTTGCCCGCCACCTCAATCCGCCGTACCACCAGATCAGCATACTCACCGACGTAATCCTGCACCAGTTGGATATTTTTTGCCAAATCGGCTGTAAAATAAAGCGTCGGACGCTTCTCTTTCGCCATATGCACCGCCCCGGTTTTTTGTTTATTATGCGAAACCGTGCGGCAAACTATGCGGACATTAGCCAATATGAGAAAATTAGGCAAATTTTTTCCTTGCAATACGGGCAAATATATGTTAAAATATTTCGTGTCGGGGCGCCATAGCCAAGAGGTAAGGCAGAGGCCTGCAAAGCCTTCATTCTCCAGTTCAAATCTGGATGGCGCCTCCATTTTTTATGTGCCGGAGTGGCGGAATTGGCAGACGCAACGGACTTAAAATCCGTCGAGGGTAACTTCGTACCGGTTCAAGTCCGGTCTTCGGCACCATATTGAGTGTCCATAACGAATTTGAGTTATGGACACTCGTTTTTTGTGTCAATCGGTTTCCTCATATATGTACGGAGCAGGTTTTTGCCTGCTCCTTTGTTTTAGGCGGACTTGGTGATATATTTGACGGCAGCGCCCTTGCAGGTGTCTAAAACAATGTTTTCCGAATATTCATCCATTACCATCACATCCAATACCCCGATAAAGTTGCAGTGAATAACAATCCGCTGATTTTGCTTCTTACCTGCGCCTTGGATGTGGTAAACATCAATCGGCTCAACCAATTCTTGCAAAATTACCGGCGTTAGCTTTTCCAACTTACGCGCAGCTTTCAAAAACTGATTTTTAGCGTATTTACGATTATCCTCCTTCTCGCCCTCCTCCTTGGTGTTGAGGATGAGAAATTTCACCAGCTTCAAGATATCTTTCTCGCTGCAGATGTACGCCAGGAAGTGATACCGCATGGATTTCTTGAAGTTGATGAGGTTCAGGCCCTTGATGCGATACCCCTTGCGGTCTAACAGGCGGCCTGCCTCCTGTAAGATGATGCCATTCGGGTTTTGTCAATAAGGAACCAGGAAAAAGTTTTCCTCATTTCTTTGCGGACAGGTCATTTTTCCACTAGCCGTATGACTTTATCACTAATGCGCTCTGTACTTGTCTAGTTGAAATGAAGCGCCAATTCATAGGGGGCTTAGTAGCTGTTTGTATGGTTTCCTGCATAGGCTCTTCTTTCTGCTTTTGGCAAAAGAAAAAGCAGGAAAGTCCTTTTTAAGATTTCCTGCTCAGTAGTGCTGCTGTGAGGCTGGCGGTTATTCAGTTTTCGATAGCTGTGTTCCGTAATAGCAGCCCAGTTTTAAGGGTATAGGTATAAAATATCGCCTTTGCGATTGTGACGCTTAAAAAGCCTTGTAGAATAGGCGTTTCAAGCCGCCTACTGCGTAACATACAAGGCATTTTCAAAGTGACGAACTGTGGGATTTGCAGAACTGTTATAATCCGAAATGAATCATCCATTTGCTTTCTCTGCTTGCTTTTTCTGCCAATTCTATAAGTTCTAATAAATTAGCATTGTTTTCTATCACATTGATAAAGGACTTAATTGAATCTGGTGGAATAAGTGTTATGCCACAATATGCAATGCCTTTACGTTTAACATCAAGTGTATGCCAATAGAAATCTATAGCTTTGAAGTTCGCAACAATATCTCCTATATAACCATCATCAACTGAGATACAGCCGTATTTCTCTGGTTCATATTCATCATATCTTTTCCCTTTTTGTGGTGCATTAGGCATAATTCCAAATTCGTGTTTTGTCATTTTATCACCTTATTATATTCAAATTCACTTATCTTTCCTAAAACAAGCATGGAAATAGATTGCCAAGTATCAGTCTCTATATCCTCTTAACCAGCAAAAGGTTTTTTTATCTTAATAAAAATTCCTCCAATACCGCCATTATACCACTTATCCGGCGCAATCACAATTCCACATAACGCCGTTTGCTCTGTGTCTTGGCGCTGGTCTGCTCCGGCTATACCGCCTGTTCCACGCACTTCTTGACCGTTGCAGTTTCCTGTACCTCCGCTTTCAAGGTCTGCAAACTGCCATACAAGCGGATTTTCTTTTGGGTATAGCATGAACACCTTCGCCAATCTGCGGTCTGAGCATCACCTCAGATGCAGTTCCCCCCAACAGGACAACGCCGATAGCAAGGATCAACCAACGCTTCAGCAGCTTTGGAAAATCTGACCGAGTGATTTTGACTTGGATTTTATGTCACAAGGAAGTTTACCTCCTTAAATTTGGATGCTCCTATCATACCGACGGATGTTAAACACCTATTTGCCAAAAGATAAACTGGAGCTAAAATATTTTCAGACAGCGTTCCACAGAAAAAGCCTGGATTGACTTTTGGGATAGATGTAGTATCATATAATTGGTTGATGCTACATCTATTCAGGAGGTTCAGATGGATATAACAAAAAGAAAGATCACGAAAATCGCAAGGGAGACGGGCAAATTTACAGTTCGCACTCTGCGGGCGGACGGTGTTGGCACAGGGGAGTTTGACGTGATCCATGCCGTGCGCAAGAATCCTGGTATAACCCAGGCGGACATCTGCGCTATCACCGGACTGGACAAGGGCGCCGTAGCCCGCCAGACGGCAAACCTGGAGGAAAAAGGCTATCTCATTCGGGAGGATAATCCAAAGGATGGGAGAAGCCGTCTGCTCTACCCTACGGAAAAAGCCAACGAATTGAAAAACTCCAAGGCATCGGTAGAAACAGCGTTCTATGAATGGCTGCTGGAACCGTTGGCCGAAGAAGAGCGGCAGGAATTTGCACGGATACTGGACATTCTCTATCAGCGGTGCAAAGCAGAGAGCAAAGCCGGATTCCCGGAAATGACAAGAATACTGAAAGACAGTGGAGAAGATGAAAACAAAGAATAAAGAAAAGAAACTCTCCCAGGCCATGGCGTTTATTCTGCTGTTTGGCATTGTCAGTCTGTTCTCGGACATGACCCACGAAGGGGGCAGCAGCATCCGGGGCGCTTACCTGTCTTTGCTGGGTGCTTCCGCCGGTGCCATCGGCTTTGTATCCGGTCTGGGGGAAATGATTGGCTACTCCATGCGCTATGTCTTTGGCAAGCTGACGGACAAGACCAAACAATACTGGCTCATGGTGATCCTGGGTTATGTGCTGGATATCGTGGCTGTTCCGGCGCTGGCGCTGGTGGGCGAGCATGGCTGGGTCGCCGCCTGCGGTCTGCTTATCATTCAACGCATGGGCAAAGCCATCAAAAAGCCCGCCAAAGATACAGTCATGTCCTTTGCCGCCACCCAGGAGGGCGTGGGAAAAAGCTTTGGTATTCAGGAGGTGCTGGATCAGATCGGCGCGTTTCTGGGGCCGGTGCTGCTGTATCTGGTGATGCTGTTTCGGACCGAGGGCAGCACCTTTCAGGTGTACTCCACCTGCTTTGCAGTGCTGGCCATTCCCGGTGCCATCACCCTGATTCTGCTGCTGGTGACCAAGCATGAATTCCCCAACCCGGAACAGTTTGAACCGGAGCCCAAGGAATATGTTCCCTTCAAAATGAAAAGGGAGTTTATTCTCTACATCGCGGGAATCAGCCTCTTTGCCTTTGGCTTTATCGACTACTCCCTCATCATCATGCACGTCTCCAATACCTTCACGTTCCTTTCCGCCGGGCTGGCAGAGACCAGTTCCCTGGTCACCACCGGTACGCTGCCCCTGCTCTATGCCGGAGCCATGCTGGTGGACGCGGTGGCGGCGCTGATTTTCGGACTGCTTTATGACAAAAATGGGGTCAAAGTGTTGGTTTTGTCTACTCTGATCTCCACACCCTTTGCCATTCTGGTGTTCGGCAGCAACACTGTTCCCGTCCTGCTTGTGGGTATCGCCCTGTGGGGCGTGGGCATGGGCGCGCAGGGATCCATTTTGAAAGCCGCTGTCACCACCATGGTACCCAAGGCCAGCCGCGCCACGGGATATGGTATTTTCGAGTGCGCTTTCGGTGTGTTCTGGTTCCTGGGAAGCTGGCTGCTGGGTGTTCTCTACGACATCAGCATCCCCGCCATGATTGCCGTTTCCGTGATCGCCCAGCTTGCGGCGATTCCACTGTACCTTGCTTCCGCAAAACTGACGAAAGATCACAGCTGCGTGTGATTTGCCGCGAAATAGGCAAACTGCCGGTACCAGTGGTATGGGCTGTTTTTAGTTGTTAAAACACCTTCATTTTACCCTTGACTTTTGCCCTGAAATACATTATACTCAGTATGATTGACCGCCGGGTCGCGTCTTATCCCATTCCGTTAGGCTTAAAAAGGAATGGCAGATAAGGCGCTTTATTTTTTATAGGCGAGGGAAAAGAAGCTATGGAACTCGTAAAAAAAGAAACTGTGAACATTAAAATTTGAATAGAATAGAATGGTAAAATAAAATCAACCCGCCGGGGTTTCATTCTATTGTGTAGTAGGCCTGCGTTACACATGACGCAGGCTTTTTTATTTGCAAGGAGGTTTGGGTATCATGTACGAAGGCAAATCATATGCTTTATTTGCCAAATATGCCGTGCCACAAATGATCGGGCTATTGTTCAACTCGGTTTATATGATTGTTGACGGCGTATTCATTGGCAATCGGCTCGGTCGTGATGCAATGGCGGCGGCAGCCGTTTCTGTTCCTTTGGTAGAAATACTAATTGCCTTATCCATGGCGGTTGCCACAGGCGCGGGCGTTATGATTTCTTCTCATCTTGGGCAAAGAGAAAAGGATAAGGCCCGTAATATTTTTAGCCTGTCTGTTCTATGTACTGCTGTGATGGGTGTGCTGATCTGTGTGTTAGGAAATATATGTCTTCACCCTTTGGCTGAACTGCTTGGGTCAACGCCAGCAATCCATGACGAGGCAATCAGCTATATGTGGTACATTGTTACCTTTTCGCCATTCCTGCTTTTCAGTTTCTTGTTAAGCGGTCTGGTGCGTAACGATAACCGTCCGAAACTGGCTATGTTTGCCCTGATGTTTGGCTCAGTATCAAATATTATTTTGGATTATGTTTTTATGTATCCTATGAATATGGGGATCGCCGGTGCAGCATTGGCAACAGCTCTTGGTCCCATTTTTAGCACCATGATCATGCTCCCTCATTTTCTTTTTAAACGAGGAGATTTATACCTGACAAAATTCAAATTCAAATGGCGCAATCTGTGTTCGATTTATGTATTTGGCTTTCCCTCCTTTATTATGGAATTTACGATTGGCATTATTACATTCGTATATAATTTTGCCATCGTGCATTATGGCTTTGGAGAAATCGGACTTGCAGCTTACCTTGTAATTGGTTATTTGATGTTAATTATCTTGACGCTATTCCTTGGCATGGCGCAGGGATTACAACCAGTATTCAGTTACTTTATGGGAACCGGTGAAGAAAAACGAAGTAACGATTTGCTTAACTTCTCCATCAAAATATTTCTGTCACTGGGAATTTTATGCTATATATTGCTTATTTTCTTCTCCCGTGATTTCTTCTCCATTTTTAACCCGGGCGATGCGGAGCTAATCAATTTTATGGAAAGCAAAAGCCTGCCTTACTTTTCTGGTTTCTTCCTTGCCGGATTTAATATTTTAATGATTTCGTACTGGCAGGCAAATGAACGAACAAGCAAGGCACTGACAATATCTCTATCGCGTAGTGTAATTTGGCCGCCAATTATGATTGCTATTTTGCCATTGATTTTCGGTAGTGAGGCAGTGTGGGTTTGCCATTCCGCCAGTGAAGTTCTTACAGCAATCACAGCCGTCACATTACTTGTTCTCATGAAAAAGCAAAAAAGAGACTCAGATAGTAAAATCCAGGAAGACTATATATGAATAGTACTATTACAATAAGGCGTGAATATGAAAGATGCGGCCGTAAAATTATTAAGGATAACATCAAGCACAAGATATGAAAAGTCTGCATCTGCATTAAGGTTGACATAATTTATGTAAACGTTTTGTGTGTTTTTCATTTCGATTCAGCCTTGTTTGGATATATTGTAATAGTATTAGACGATATTTTAATATTATGCCATCTAAAATTATGATAACATTATATTATAAAGCGATTTCCCAGTCAGTGCATGCGCCAAAACAAGGACATCCTTTAAGCATGATGAAAACGCAACCGAATCTTTAAAGAAAAAGTACATGCGATTTGGCGAAGCGATTGATAGAATTGGCAAAATCGAGCGTGAGATTGACAGCGATTTTTTCGGTTGTTCATCACATTATCGGTCAACAGATTTCTACAAAGACCCAAGCAACAATCTGGCAGAAAATGCAGGATAATCTTGATGAAGTAAATGCTGATACCATTCTTTCTGCCGGAACAAACCGCTTACAGTCTTTGGGGATGATTTTGAAAAAGGCAGACTGTATCATAGATTTAGCCATTTTGCATGATATGCGTATGGTATATCATCATCGAAAAATCGCCTGTAAATTGTTTGAAAAATACCGCAAATGATTAAGCCCATATTCCAGTGTGGCAAGCCTGCACTTTGGGGTGGCAACATACAGCGCAATACCTGAAATGCAATATCCCCCTCTGAAAAGAAGAACAAAAAATGAACAGGCAAAAAATTGCAGGCAATCCCAAACAGGGATAGCTTGGCTGACGGTAGATTTCCATTTGGCGTGAAAACAAAGAAAATCATATGATATGCTGGCCGGGCTATCAGCCAGAATTTATCAATCAATCACAGGAGGAAAAATAAATGAGTAACATTATCGTATTATTTGAAGTGACCGTTAAAAGCGGTAAAATGGATGACTATTTGAAAATGGCAGGTTTCCTGAAAGACAGCCTTGTGAAAGCGGAAGGATTCATTCGCTCAGAGCGTTTTTCTTCCCTTGCTACCGAGGGGAAACTGCTAAGTATGTCCGTATGGGAAAATGAGGCATGTGTTTCAAAATGGCGTAATTTTGCCGCACACCGTATGGCACAAAAGCACGGGAGAATGAACGATTTTGCAGACTACAAAATCACAGTTGCAACGCCTGTCCGCACCTATACAATGACTGACAGAACAGAAGCGCCTGCTGACTCTGATGAATATTTGGAAGTATAAACTTATGGCCTATACATATCACTATGATTCGCCTTTGTGAGGTATCACACTTTCCAGTAACGGAACAGAACTTACAGGGATTTGGTTTGACAGATAAAAATACTTTGGCAATACACTTCCGAAAAAAACATGAAGAGAAGTCTTGGCCAATATTTGAGCTGCCTGCCTGTTGGCTGGATATTTATTTGAGCGGTAAAGCAGCTGATTTCACACCGCCGCTATATATGCAGATAACGCCATTTCGTAAATCCGTATGGGAAATTATGCTGATCATTCCGTTTGGAAAAACAATGACCTGCGGTGAAATTACCAAAAGAATAGCAAAGCCAAAAGGGCTTCTTAAAATATCTGTACAGGCTGCCAGCGGCGCTGTGAGCCATAATTCCATTTACCTCATTATTCCTTGTCATCGTGTTGCCGGTGCGGACGGAAGCCTAACAGGGTATGCCGGCGGCATTGAAAAAAGTACAGTTACTTATATTGGAAAAAGCTGATATGTCCTCATTTTTCGGACCAAAGAAAGGAACAGCCTTATGATTTCATCAAATGCAAAAACAATACAAAAATCCTTTACTGAGCAGGCAAAGAACTTTGAAACAGACTCAATGAATTTTACAAAGCAAGAATACTTGAATCATATTGTTTCGTGTGTCAATCCTCAAAAATCGGATACCGTTTTAGAGGTGGCGGCAGGAACTTGTATCTGCGGGCGTTCTCTTGCCCCGTTTGTGAAAAGCGTGACTTGCCTTGATATGACAACAGCTATGCTTGCTGTGGGAAAAAAGAAGGCCGGAAAACAAGGATTGGAGAATATGGACTTTGTGCAAGGTGACGCCGGGGAATTGCCATTTTCAGATAACAGCTTTAACATTGTAATCTCCCGCCTTGCTTTTCATCATTTCGCCAATCCGAAACGCTGTTTTTCAGAAATGGCAAGGGTCTTGCAAACAGGCGGCAGGCTGGTTATCATTGACATGGAAGCAGCCGAAGAAACATTGCGTAATACAGAAGATGAAATAGAAAACCTGCGCGATCCCTCGCATATGCGTAATTTGAACGAGGAAGAATTTACAGAAATGTTCCTAGAGAATCGCTTGCCTATTATGACAATAGACCACACAGAACTTCCCGTTTCATTATCTGCCTGGCTTGCGCTTACAAATACTCCTGCGAAACTATCCGCCGATATATCGAAACGCCTTACTGATGAAATAAATGGCCATGGATTAACAGGCTTTAAGCCATACCAACAAAATGGGGAAATCTATTTTAATCAGCGTTGGATCATGATAATTGGAGAAAAGAACAACAATGGGAACTAAAACAGAGCGACTGCTTTGTCATGTTTGTCTTGAAAAAGCACAATAAAATCAGCAAAAATACAGAAATAGAGAACTTTCCCTGGTACTGCCCAAAATACAGGCAGGCGACTATTATCAATATCAGAGAAAAAATTACATAAAAATAGCAGAGAAAACATTTATATTTTTCTCTGCTATTAGATTTCATTTTTACAAAATTTGCGAACTTTTGTATCAATAATCAAATGAGCTGCGGACATATATCCCCCACCGGGCAATCCGCGCATTTTGGGCGTCGCGCATCACACACCCTGCGCCCGTGCCAAATAAACCAATGATGCGCCTTTGCCCAATCAGCCTCAGGAATCAGCGCGCACAGATCCGCCTCCACTGCATCAGGCGTTTTGCCGGATGACAACCCCAGTCTATGCGCCACACGATAGATATGCGTATCCACGGCAAGGGCAGGCAGACCAAAGCCCACACTCAACACTACGTTAGCAGTCTTGCGCCCCACGCCGGGCAGCGCGACCAGCTCCTCACGCGTATGCGGCACCTCGCCCCCATATTGCGTTAGCAGAATATGTGTAGCGGCCAGGATATTTTTCGCCTTATTCTTATACAAGCCGCAGGTTTGTATCTTCTCCTCCAACTCCGGCAGAGACAGGGTAATCATTTGCTCCGGCGTGCCGTAGTCCGGGAAAAGGCTGGCGGTAATTTTATTCACCTGATTATCATTGGTCTGAGCGGAAAGCATTACAGCAACCAGCAACTGATATGTCGAGCCAAAGTGCAGTGCTGACTCGGTATCGGCGTACACTTCGGCCAGCCGCGCCAGAATTGCCTGATAATTTTCAGGTTTTTTGACACTCATGCCTCGCACTCCCCGCCGGGCTGAAGCACCGCACATTTAGCAGGCGTATTCTGCTCAACCGCCGCCTTAAACGCTGCCGCATCCTGCTTTAACAGCGGAAATGTATTATAATGAATGGGCAGATAATTTTTAGCGTTCAGCCATCTGGCGGCGCACAGCGCGTCCGCCGGCCCCATGGTATAATAATCGCCAATTGGAATAAACGCCCAATCAAGGTCATGGGGCGCGATAACCTCGCGCATATCGCCGAAAAGCCCGGTATCTCCCGCGTGATACAGGCATTTACCGTCAAGCCAGAAAATAAATCCAGCCGCCAGCCCGCACGGCGCGCCATCCGGCAGTTGCGAACTGTGCCAGGCGGGCACCAGCTTCACCTTGAGGCCATCCTCAAACTGATACGAGCCACCGATATTCATGCCCATCGCGTCCACACCCTGCTGCGAGAGCCAATTCGCAAGCTCCACCATCGCCACCACCTTAGCGCCGGTACGTTTGGCGATTGCTACCGTGTCGCCCAGATGATCGCCATGGCCATGCGTCAGCAGTATATAATCCGCCTGCACGTCAGCCGCCTTAGCCGCAGCCACCGGGTTACCTGTCAGATAAGGGTCAAATAAAATCGTCTTGCTACCAATTACCTGAACGCAGGCATGACCCAAGAATTTAATGCGCATCGCAAATACCTCCCCGCAACAATACGTTTTATGCTTAAATTTTAGCATATTTTGCGCGGGTAAGCAAGCGGCCGCGCACCTAAATTCGGCTGCTTTGCAGCCAGACCATTAGCCCCAACACCTGCAAAAACAGCACCGCCAGCAGATAAGCGCACGGCTGCCACATCACATAACCGAACAACAGCAGCGTGGAAAGGCCGAACAGCTGCCACAGGGAACGGCTGCAACGGAAACACAGCCGCGCCCACAGACCCGGCCGTTTCAGGCCGCCACAGTTACCGCAATCCGGCTTTTTACAGGAAAAGTTGGAGGAAAATTTTTTCAGCATGGCCAGCACCGCCCGGCAAAACAATTCTGTCATAAGCCTATGCAATCCCGGCCGCGTTGTGCCTGTTCAATCAGAAGATTTTGACCACGCGCCCCGTCGATGTAAAGTAAATATACCCCGCTTTAACCGGGGTTTTAAGCGCGGTGGTGAGAGCCTTGCGGTAAAGCGCTAACTGCAAGCCGTATTTTTCCCGCACGGCGTCATCCGACTTACCGCCGCCACCGGATTTATAGTCCACCAGCACCCAGCCGTCCGTCTCAGCAAACGCCAGGTCGATAACACCTTGCAAAAACAGCCCTTCCTCCGGGTAAGCGCCATGTTCTATTCCAGACATATGCAACAGGTTTTGATACGCCATACCGTCCAATGCCGCCAGCTCAGCCAAAGTCAGGTTGGCGGTGAAACGCTGCTCCCGCAGCACTGTCTGATTGGCGGCTGCCGCCGCCAGCAGCCGCTTGCCCAGTCCAGAAGCAAAAAACTGCGCCAATTTTCCCGGACTTACCGCCTGCGCCACATCTGGCGCGAAATCCGGAGCATACTCCCGCCAGAGATCCTCTAAATGCGCCGCCGCGTTCTCGCCTTGG
Source organism: Candidatus Avidehalobacter gallistercoris (assembly GCA_018715045.1). Taxonomy (GTDB): domain Bacteria; phylum Bacillota; class Dehalobacteriia; order UBA4068; family UBA4997; genus Avidehalobacter; species Avidehalobacter gallistercoris. The sequence continues at coordinate 38,840 of DVMH01000015.1, read as the reverse complement.
GAAAGCAACGATAAATCAGCCTTTTCCAGCAGTTTATGCGTCAGCACACCGGTTTCGGCATACCACGCCGACGGATGAGCCGTCTCTTCCGCCGCTTCATATGCTAATTTTTGCACCGCCTCGTCCAGCGGATCAAGCGGGATTCCCTCGTCCAGAGGCTGAGGTTCCAGGCGGGCAAAGGCAGTGGCGCTCCACTTCACCGGCAAACGCGACAGCTCTGCCGCTGGATAATTGCGAGCCAGCAAAGCATTGATTTCCGCTTCATCCGCCGTCTCGCCCATCGCCAGCCAGTCATTATAGCTGAACACGTCTTGCTCCGCCGGCACTTCAGGCCGGGCAATGTGATCGACAATTTCTATCCGCCAGTCACCGTCCGCCCCAGGAATTGCCGCCGCTGCCTTACCTGCCACACCAAAACCTGCCAATTCACGCAGCTCGCCGCCGTCCTTATGCGAGAGCAGCGCCGCCGCCAGCCAGGAAAGATAGGACGGACGCTCGGCCAAAAATCCGGCGGAGATACTATTCTCCGGCATAGCCGCCAGCTGTTTGGCCAGCATACTGAGCGAGGGAACCGTTCCTACTAACACCAGCTTCTGTTCCGCCCGCGTCATTGCCACGTACAAAATGCGCAGCGCCTCGGCCAGGTTTTCCCAGCGTGCTTTGCGCATGATCATATTGAAACCGAAAGTGGGATATTTGCGCCGTTTATCCAGCTCCACCCGGCGCATACCCAACCCCAGCGCCCGATGCAGCAGAATGTCCTGCTTGAAGTCGTCCTCGTTGAATTTGCCCGAGATCCCCGCCACAAACACCACGGGAAATTCCAGTCCCTTGCTTTTGTGGATACTCATAATGCGCACCGCATCCGCCTGTTCCACTGTCTGCGTCTGGCGTTTGTCCGCTGTCAGATAGCGCAGAAAGCGCGACAGGCCAAGGCCGCCGTTCTCATCGTATTCTGCCGCCAGCCGCATCAACTCCGCGAGGTTTTGCCGCCGCAAATCGCCGCCGGAAAGACTCCCCATCAGCTCAGGCAGCGCCGTTTCATTGTATAGGTAATCCAGCAGGTCGAACACACTCAGCTCACGGCTTTGCTGCCGCCAAACGTCCAGCTTCAGCGCAAATTCCAACAGACGCGGTTCATGCGATTGGCAAAGTCCGTCGTAGAGACATTCGCCTGCCGGTATATCCACCAGCCGCCGCAAATCTGCCAGATCGGCCAGTTTAAGACCCACCAGCGGAGAATGCAGCAGCGCCGCCAACGGAATATCCTGACGCGGATTGTCCAAAACCGTAAGCAGCGTCAGCACTACCTGTACCTCCGGCAACCGCAGAAAATCCTCCTGACCATCCGTCCGGCATGGTATACCCTGCGCCGAAAGGACGCGCGCCATCACAGGAGCCCAGCTTTTCACAGCCCGCAGCAACACCACCATATCGCCCCAGTCGCGCCCGGCCGCGTGTTCGGCCAGAATCCTCTCCGCCAGCAAACTGGCCTCCAGCTCGGCGTTCTGCATTTCGACCAGCGGGTTTTCGTCATCTTCCGCCGCTTCGCCCCGCACCGCCTCGCGGTCAATTATCAGCAATTCGCAGGGAGCAGCCGTCAGTTCCGGCCGCCCGCAGTAAAGCTGTGCCGCCGCGTCGTAAGTTATCTCCAGATGTCCGCCTGTTAAAAGCTGTGCAAAAATAAAATTCACCCCGGCCAAAACGCCGCTCTGACTGCGAAAATTTCGGTTCAAATCAATACGGCGGCCGCCATCGCCCTCTCCATAAGCTGCAAATTTGGCCATAAAAAGCCCTGGCTCAGCCAATCGGAAACGGTAAATGCTCTGCTTGATGTCGCCCACCATAAAACGGTTCTGGCCGTTGGAAAGCAGTGAAAGCAGCTGCTCCTGAACCTCATTTATGTCCTGATATTCGTCCACCAAAATCTCGTAGAAGCACCGCCGCAAGTCTGCCGCCAAGCCAAATTCTTCCTTCTGCAACAACGCCAGCGCGTAATGCTCAAGGTCGGCAAATTCCAACAGTTTTGCCCGCCGCTTAGCCTGCTGCCAGGCCTGATAATACTGTCTGGCCAAATTTATCAGCGCCAGGGCCAGCGGCTTTAACTCCGCCAGTTCCGCCTCCAGTCCGCCGGAAAGCAGCACGCGCCCTTCGCGCAGCAGTACGGAAACGCCCTCCCTGGCGCGCTTCCTGAGAGCCAGCACCCTGTCCTTGGCCGCTATATCAATGTCTTCTTTTGCGCGCACCGGGGGAGCGTTTTTAAATTTTATGGCCGCAAGAGCGGAAAGTACCTCTTGCAAACTTCCCTGATCCTTAGACCGTTCAGCCAGCTCTGCAAGGCTGCCCGCCTCCGCAGCCAGCAGAACAACATGCTTCGTAAGCCCCGCCGTCTCTGCCAGCCGCTGCGCCGTAAAAAGCCGCGCTGCGTGTTCCGCCAGCCCTTCAGAGAGACACTCGGCAAAATAGCCAACCCATGTATCCGCTCTGCCCTCAGCATAAACCGTGCCCAGAGAATCCAGCCATGCCAATACATCCGGCATACTCTGACCAAACTCGATCAGCCGCAGCACCAGCGCCCGCAGATTCTCATCGCCTATACCACGGCAATAATGGCGTAGCAGCTCCTTCAGTCCGGAATTTTCATCGGCATAAGCCGCCTCAAACACATCGTCCAGCGTTCTTTCACGAAGCAGCGCCAGCTCTCCTTCGCTGCCTATATGGCTTTTCGTATCCAGCCCCAGCATATAGCCGTTTTCTTTAAGTAAATCACGGCAGAAAGCGTGGATCGTCATAATACGCGCCCGCGGCAGCAGCACCAGCTGCCGGTTCAAATAAACATTCCCCGGCTGCTCAGCCAGACGCCTGGCCAGAGCCTGCGCCAAACGCGCCCGCATTTCCGACGCTGCCGCGTTGGTATACGTCAAAATCAACAGATCGTCCACATCAACCGGTTCGTTTTCGTCAGTAATGATACCCAACACACGCTCAATCAGCACAGCGGTTTTGCCGCTGCCAGCACCTGCCGACACCAGCAGATTGCCGCCGCCTTTCTGCATGGCCGCCAGTTGCTCGTCAGTCCACGCCATGAGGCACCTCCTCTGCCACTGTCAGCATTTGCCGCGCCTTGGCCGGATATTTGGCGGCAAAGCGTCTGATAACTTCCGTCTTTTCCAGCTTATCGATCGGGCAGAACCGAGCAGATACCGCCAGATCCACCGCGCACAGCGCATAATAATCACAGTATTCGCAGACAGGCCGCCCCGACGGGGCCACTGGCAGCTGGCCAACCTCGCCACGGTTGATGGCCGCCAGTTTCTCCGCAGCCTCCTCCTGCAAACACGCCTGCACGAATTTATACTCCGCAGGGCTTAACCCCAGGGTACCCTTGCCATAAGTCATATCCTTATTTAGCCGCACCGTCATTGTCTTGGCGTTATGCCCCGGCTCCAGATCGCGCTCAGCCAGCGTCAGCGCTTCCGCATCAAGTATTGCCAGGCCTTGCAGGCGTACCGCCGCGCCCTCTTCATCGTCGGATCTCACGCTTTTGATGATTTCCTGCACCGGTACGTAGAACATACCGGCTGGACGAACGTTTTGCCCCCGCGCCCCAGCGTCCTGCAATAGGGCTGCCAGATAAAGCGGCAGCTGCCAATTAAGGCCGTAGTAAATATCCGCCGCGGTAAGCGTCTTGTTCTGCATTTTATAGTCGATAACGCGCAGATAATCCGCGCCGGAACCAGCCGCGATATCCACCCTGTCAATCTGGCCGCGCAGCTTAACCCGCGCACCGTCAGAAAGCTCAATCACCAGAGGGGCAAGCACATTTTTACCCCATCTGCCAAAAGATAACTCCAGCGCCAGCGGGCGGAACGAGCCCGCCGCCAGATTTGCTGCCGTATCAAGCAGAGCACGGCAGGCTACCCGGCGGATCTTCTCCGCCGCATAACTGTTTTTACCGCTGTCACGGAAAATATCAGAGAGACCTCCCGCCGCAAAATCCTGCATGGCCTTCTCAACCAGCGGCAGCACATCTGCCTCCGAAAGCTGCGCCCAATCGCAGTTTGCCTCCGTCAGACGGCTCAATACCTCTGCCAGAACGTAATGATACAGGCTGCCCACGTCCGACGTCTGCAATTTAAACTCCGCCCGGGGCCGCAAATTCAGCCCATAACCCGCGTAATAGCGGCAGGGGCAGGAGTTAAAGCGCTCAAGCCGTGAAACGCTGGTATAGTTGCGCTCAGGATAAAGCGCTGCCACCTGCTGGGGCTTGAGCTTCGTTTGGTCGGCCTGATAAGAAAGCCCCCGCCCCAGCGCCGCAACTTCCGCCGAAAGTTTGCCCGCCGCTGCAAGCTTGCGACACACACCGCGCCAGAAAGCGTCCGCCGCCGGATCAAGATTTTCACCGGACTTAAGCCCCGCCAGATACCGCGACAAAGCGTCCAGCAGAGCACGGTCGCCCCCCAGCGCATAAGGTGCAGCGGCATCAGCCGCCGGTTGGGTTATAAGCCCTGGAAACAGCTGCTTGAAATCAGCCGCCACCGAGGAAGGATTAGCCGCCGCGCCGTCGGCGCCATGCTCGTGGTACAACAGATATAATATCTCTGAGGAACGAGTGAACGCCGTATAAAGCAGGTATTCCTCCAAAAACTGGCGTTCCCGCCCGCCGCCGGGGAGTTCCAGCCCCAGAGCGGCCAGACGCGTCTTATCCAGGCTGCCGAGCAGACTTGATTCCTCCGCCGCCGCGGGGAGCATTCCCTCGTTCAGGCCCAACACAATGGCCGCTTTCACCTCCGGCAGACGGCTACGGCTGATCTCCGCTACGTTCACCTGATTAGCCGCAGGCGGAATAGAACTCAGAGTCAGACGCGCCACACCCTCCTGCCACAGCTCGCCGAAAAGCCGTGCGTCTGTCGGCAGGTCGCCGAGAAAATCCATCAGCTCAGAGAGCAGCAAACGCACCTTGGCAGGTATTTGCCGGTGCGCCTCGGCCAACGTTAGCTCACCGGCCGCCTGCGCCCGCGCACACCACGCTGCAAGCACCGCCTCCGCGTCCAGATCGTCCAGAAATCCCAGCAGCGCACAGGCATAAGCTGCCACGTCGGCCGCCTCGTTAAGGTTTTCCTGCAAATGCAGCAGAGGCGCGATCGCCCGCGCCGCCACCGCGTTGATTTCAGACAGTTCCTCAGGTTTGCCGCGCCGGAAGTTTCCCGCCTGCCGCCACATCGCGCCACGCAGCCCTACACGCAGGGCATAATTCTCGAGAACATCAGCCTCCGCAGCCGTTACCGGCGCCAGACCGGATTTCAGATATGTCAGCACCGACGGGGTCGCCCAGTTATCCGCCACCACGCGCAGCGCCTCGGCAATCAGGCGAACCAGCGGGTGATGCGAAACATCCTGCCCCATATCAAGGAAATACGGCACGCCAAAATCGCGGAACGCCGCCGTCAAGTAGCGCCGGTAAGGCGCAATATCACGCGTTATCACCGCAATATCACGGAATTTATATCCACGCTCCCGGCACAGCATGACGATAAGCCGTGCAGCACATTCTGCCTCTTCGCGCGGGTCAGACGCTGCCAGCAGCTGCACCTGCTGCGGTATATCAGCATGAACCCTGGCGAATTGGCCCGCCGCAAAACTCACCTCAACCGCGGCAAGCTCGCTCCCTCCGGCCTGCCGGTAGTTAGCTGTCAGACGGGTAACCTCCACTTCCGCGCCAAGCTCAGCTGCCAGCCTCACAAACTGGCTCCTCAGCTGCCGCTGCCCGGTAAACACCCGCGCCGCCCCCAAATCGGGCAGGCACAACGCCACATTCACAGCCTTGGCTTTGCACATGATTCCCCGCAACACAGACAGCTGCGATGGATTCAAGTCCATAAAGCCATCCAACCACAATTCCGCGCCGGAAAGCTTATCTGATCTTTCAACCATCGCCGCCAGTTCCCGCATCATCACGCCCTGGTCGCGAAAACCACCCTCAATTCGCTGCAAATACGTCTGATAGATCAACGTCAGCTCCGAGAGCTTAGCAGCCAGTAAATCGTTGGCAGGAAGCAATTTTACCGTCTCAAACAGAGTCTCCGGCAAAACGCCGCATTGCTCAAATTCCACCAGCGTCCGCGCCAGCTGGTCGACAAAGCTGGCGTTTTTGGCCGCAGGTTTCAGCAAATTTAATTCCGGCAGCTTCTGCTGCACCACACTGGCCAGCAGCATAGCTCGTCCCTGCTCATCCAGCCAAGGCAAATCCGGCAGACGCTCGTCCGCGGCCAACCATCGGTAAAGGACGGAAAAACCCATAACCTGAGCGGAAAGGCTCGCCCCCACGCCCGGAAACTGTACCAACCGACGCTCGGCCTGAAACGTCGCCTGCTCCGGTGTAAGCAAAATTAGCGGGGCGCCCATCGGGTTTTCCCGCAGACGCTCCGCTATTTCTGTTAGACACAGGCGGCTTTTGCCGCTGCCGGCGCCGCCCTCAATCAATCTCAGTTTCATTATACTATAACCGTAAATTTACGCCAGTTTCGCCAAATCGCCGAGGCCGGCCGAGAGCGCCACCAGCTTTTGCAGCAGCCCCAGACGGTTGCTGCGCACCTTTGCGTCCTCCGCCATGATCAGCACGGCCTCAAAGAACGCATCGATCTGCGGACGAATGGCCGCCAGAGCTCTGAGCGCCGCCGGATAATCCTCCGCAGCCAAAGCCTGCCGTACTGCGTCCGCCGCTGCATTTTCTGCCGCGAACAGATCATGCTCCGCCGGGGTCTCAAACAATGCTGCATCCACATCATATAACTCCCTGACATTTTTCAGCAGGTTAAACGCCCGGTTATATCCCGCCATCAACTGGGCAAATGCCGCGTCATGCTTGAAGTCAGCCAAAGCATGCGCCTTTCGGTAATTGGTCAGCGGCACGGCAAAAGGCAGTGCCGCCGCCGCGTTAATAACGTCGTAACTGACGCCCTCATCGGAAAGCATATTATCCACCCTCTGACGGAAGAAAGCTGCAAGAGCCTGCAATGTCTCATCCTGCGCTGCTTCCTGCGGCACGTCATAGAGCGAAAGCGCCAACTTCGACAGCTCCGCCAAATCCAAGGGCAATTTATACTGTATAATAATCTGACAGACGCCGATGGCCGCGCGCCGCAGAGCGTAAGGATCCTGAGATCCGGTGGGAATCATGCGCTGCGAAAAGAACCCGGCCAAGCTGTCAATACGGTCGGCCAGCGCCAGTGCAATACCGGCATTGGTTTTCGGCAGCCCGTCTCCTGCAAAACGCGGCAGATAATGCTCACGAATAGCCGCCGCCACCTGCACTGTCTCGCCGTCGTTTTTGGCATAATACTCGCCCATAATGCCCTGCAGTTCTGTAAATTCATACACAGCGTTGGAAACCAGATCGCATTTGGCCAACTCCGCCGCCCGCTGGGTGTCCTGCTTGTCAGCCGTGGAGAAACCGAGTTTTTCGGCAATCGCCGCCGCAATTTTAGCTATCCGCTGCACCTTGGCTTCCAGTGTGCCCAGCTTTTCATGAAACACGATATGAGCTAATCGCGGTGCATTATCAGCAAGCTTATGACGGCAGTCCTCGTTCCAGAAAAACGCCGCGTCAGCCAAACGTGCGGCCAGCACCTTTTCATTGCCCGCCGCCACCACGTCCAAATGATCGCTGTTGCCGTTACGCACGGTAATAAAATTCGGCAGCAGCATCTCGCCCGCCGCGTCATAAACCGGGAAATAGCGCTGATGCTCGCGCATTGGTGTAACAACAAGCTCCTGCGGTATCTCCAGATACTTATTATCAAAACGGCCAAGCAACGCCGTGGGATATTCCAGAATATAAACCAGCTCAGAAAGCAATTCCTCGTCCGGCTTCACCGTGCCGCCCGCAATTTTTGCCACCGCCTGAATCTGCTGCCATATCTTTTCGCGACGCACAGACTGATCGACGATAACATACTGTTTTTGCAGCGTATCGAAATATAGCGTCGGTTCTTTTATCTCCACATGATCGCTGCCCAGGAAACGGTGTCCCCGGCTAAAGCGGCCGGCCTGGACACCCGCCAGCTCAAGCGGCAGCACGTCTTGCCCAAACAGCAACACCAGCCAGCGAATCGGCCGGGCAAAGCGCATCTCGTTATAGCCCCAGCGCATCGGCTTGGGAAAGTAAATTTTATGCACGGCGCTGGCCAGCATCTGAGGCAGCATTTCCGCCGTATGGCCGCCCTTGATCTTCTTCAAAGCGTAGACATATTCCACGCCCTTGATCTCCTTGGTCAACACGTCTTGGGGTTCAATTCCCTGACTCCGGCAGAAGCCCAAGAGAGCCCTGGTCGGCTGGCCGTCCGTGTCGTAGGCCGCTTTGACCGCCGGACCTTTACTTTCGGTTTCACGGTCAGGCTGCACCTCGTCCAACTGATCGATCACCAGAGCAATGCGGCGCGGCGTGCCATAGGTTTGCAAATTCTCATATTTCAGCCCGGCCTCGGCAAGCGCGTCACGCATTAGTTGCGCCAGCTGATTCAGCGCCGGTTCCATAAACCGCGCGGGAATTTCCTCAATACCGATCTCAAACAGCAGATCCTTCGCCATTATTCCGCCGCCTCCTTCTGCTCCGCCGGAACAAGCCCCAGCCCGGCGCGAATTTTTTCGTCTTTCAGCATGGGATAGCCCAAACGCTCGCGCTGTGCAACATAAGCCTCAGCGCACATACGCGCCAGCGCCCTGACGCGTCCAATAAAACTCTGGCGCTCGGTCACGCTGATAGCGCCCCGCGCATCCAACAGGTTAAAAGTATGCGAACATTTCAGCGCATAATCATAGGCAGGCTGCACCAGCCCGGCCTCAATGACCTTGTGCGTTTCAGCCTCATACATATCGAACAAGCGAAACAGCATATCCGCGTCGGAAACCTGGAAGTTATAGGTGGAATAATCGACCTCATTCTGGTGGTAAACATCGCCATAGCTGATATCGCCCACCCAGTTAATATCGTAAACGCTGTCCACATTTTGGATAAACATGGCCAGCCGCTCAATGCCATAGGTTATCTCGGCGCAGACAGGCTTGCAGTCAATACCGCCGCACTGCTGGAAGTAGGTAAACTGGGTGACCTCCATGCCGTCCAGCCAGACCTCCCAGCCAAGCCCCCATGCTCCCAGAGTCGGGCTTTCCCAGTTATCCTCCACAAAGCGGATATCATGCTCCAGAGGATCGATCCCGAGAGCCCTCAGACTATCCAGATAAAGCTCCTGCACGTTATCCGGAGAAGGCTTCAATATCACCTGAAACTGGAAATAATGCTGCAGGCGGTTGGGGTTTTCGCCATAGCGCCCGTCCGTCGGACGGCGAGACGGCTCCACATAGGCAACGTGCCAGGGTTCCGGCCCCAGCGCGCGCAGGAAAGTAGCGGGATTCATAGTTCCCGCGCCCTTTTCGATGTCATAGGGCTGCAAAATAATGCAACCCTGCTCGCCCCAGTATTTTTGCAGATTCAGTATTAGCTGCTGAAAATTCATGCTGTTATTCACTCCTTTTTGGGGTATAAACTCCTAAAATATTATTGTAGCAATTTACGGTTGGCTTGTCAATATTGCCCGCCGTTTATACCTTATAATATACGCTTAGATTCTTTCTGGCTCTGACCGCCGGCGCGCCAAGATAATAGGCCAGATAAAACGCAAGCGCCGTGTCAATTTCCTGCCGCATGGCGGGCGCGGCTTTGACTTTGAACACCCGGCGCAGCTCCCAGTTCAGAAGACCGGTCAGCAGGCGGCAGGCTCCGGCCGAAAGCCTGGGAGGCTGAAAATGTTCCCCGTAAACATCTGTCAGCCGCCCCTGGCAGCCTGCGCAGATAACGCCGCCTCTTTCCGGGCTGGCATAAAATGTTTTACCCTGCGTACTTCTGCCGCAGGCCGCGCAGACGTCAAAATTCAAGCGGTATCCCAGCGCGGCCAGCAGGCGTAAGTCAAAGCACGAAAGCAGCAAAAAAGGCTCGTCCAGCGAACCCAACAGCGTCAACGCTGCCGCCGCCAGCACAAAAACACCCTCCTGCGGCTTATTTTCCGGCAGCACAGCGTCCAGCACTTCGCCGATATAAGAAGCACAGGCAATTTTTGTCAGATCCTCACGCAGCTCAGCTCTGGCCTCCACCGCCTCGCCCTGCGTCACCAGCGGCAGACTTTTTCCCGCCGTAAACGTCAGCCGGGAATAAGAGAAAAGCTGTGTTCCGGCTTTCAGCTTGCTGTTAGCGCGCCGCACCCCTTTCGCCAAACAGGAAAACTTACCATAACGCCGGCTGAACACGATCAGCAGCCGGTCGCTTTCTTTATAGTCGCGCCCACGCAGTATCAAACATTCATCCGTTTTTGCCCGCGTATCCATGATTCATCCCCGCAGTTTCTTTATATCATAACCCAGGCTTTTCAGCAGCAGCGGGTCGTCGCGCCAATCCTTTTTCACCTTAACGCGCAGTTCCAGATAAATCTGCTCGTCAAACAGACTCTCGATTTCCGCCCGCGCTGCCCGGCCAATCTCCCGCAGCATTGAGCCCCCCTTACCAATGATGATGCCTTTCTGGCTGTCGCGCTCCACGTAAATGAACGCCTCCAGATAAAGCATACCGTTCCCGCGCCGCTGATATTGGTTAAGTGTCACTGCCACGGCATGAGGTATCTCCTCACGCGTTTGCAGAAATATCTTCTCCCGGATAATTTCGGCCATGATTTGACGCTCCGGCTGATCAGTCACCTGCTCAGGGTCATAATAGCGCGGCCCCTCCGGCAGCGCCGCATAGAGTGCATACAGCAATGCCTCAACGCCGTCGCCATTCCGGGCGGAAATAGCCAGAATTCTCGCACCGGGCAGCTTTTCCATATATACCGCCCGCACCGCGTTAAGCGCCGCTTCGTCCAGCAAATCAAGTTTGTTCAGCAGCAGAAAAACCGGCGTTTTCTGCGCCGAAAGCTCCCGGCAGATATGAGCCTCGCCGCCGCCAAACGGCACGGACGCATCCACCAGATAGCAAATAATATCTACGTCGCCGAACGTCATCTCTGCCGCTTGATTCATATATTTACCCAGCTTATTTCCAGCCTTATGAATACCTGGCGTGTCAAAAAACACCGCCTGCATACGCTCATCAGTGTAAATCCCCTGAATTTTAGTGCGAGTTGTCTGAGGCTTGTCCGAAACGATCGCCACTTTCTGCCCCAACACCCGGTTCAGCAGAGTGCTTTTGCCAGCGTTAGGCCGCCCCACCAGCGCCACAAAACCCGATTTATAGCCCGCCGGTTCCGCCTTATGTCCAAAATATGCGTCAAGATCCATAATTTATCCCTGCCTATCGCATAATGCCCAGCGCCGCCAACACTTCACGTTGGCGGTCAAACTGCTGTTCCTCCGCCGCAGCGGAAATCTCATGGTCATAACCCAGCAGATGCAGCAGCCCATGCACGAACAAAAAGCAGAATTCCCGCTTTTGGCTGTGACCATATTCCAATGCCTGCGCCGCCATCTGCGGCAATGATATCACAATATCGCCCAGTGTCGCGCCAGCCGGTATCATTTCTTCCGCCGCAAACTGCGGAAAAGAAAGCACGTCGGTCGGCCTGTCAACCCCACGGAATTCCCGGTTTAATTTATATATACCGGGGTTATCAGTCAATGTCAGCGAAATCTCCAACCCTCGCGGAATACTCCCTGCCGGGCGCAAGCCTGCGCCGCTGTTTTCGGTGCGCAACGTCTCCGCCCCCACGGCCAGCAGCGCTGCCGCCCAGTTTTTCGGCAGCGCTGTTGGCGTCTCATTGCTCAAAATCAGCTTCATGCGTCTTCACTTTCCTTCGCCGGCTTTTCATCAGCAGTTTTTTCAGCAGCTTTCTCGACAGTTTTATCCAAAGCCTTTTCAGCTTCTTTTTCCGCCTTTTTAGTCTTGACAGCCAACTCTTTGGCCAGCTGCTCGGGATAAGGCAGGCGGTAATGTTTCGCCCCGACCAGAATTGTGGCAAATGCCGACGCGATCACGTCCAGATCGCGGAAAGTCAGCGCGCACTGGTTCAGTTGCCCGTCGTTCAGCTTGCCTTTGATAATGTCGCGCACCATGCCTTCAATCTGCCCCGGTGTAGGCGCGGTCATCGACTGCACCGCGGCCTGGCAGCTATCCGCCAGCATCACCAGCGCGGCTTCCCGCGTCTGCGGAATCGGCCCGGGATAGCGGTAATCCTCTTCGCGCAGCTGAGCGGTCTCGATATCCTGCGCCTTGGCAGCCTCCACCGCCTTGTTATAAAAGCCTTTCACCAGACTGGTACCGTGATGCTGTTCAATAATATCAATGATTTCTTTCGGCAGCTTATAGCTCCGCGCAATATCTGCGCCCTCTTTGGTGTGAGAGGTAATAATGAATGTGCTTAAACTGGGCTGCAATTTATCGTGCGGGTTTTCGCCAGGCTTCTGGTTCTCCACAAAGAAATTGGGGCGCTTCATTTTACCAATGTCATGGAAATAGGATGCAACGCGTACCAGCAGGCCGTCCGCACCAATTCTGTCTGCCGCCGCCTCAGCCAGGTTTCCCACCAGAATACTGTGATTATACGTGCCGGGAGCCTCCACCATCAGTCTCTTCAGCAGAGGATGGTTGATATTGGAAAGCTCCATCAGACGGATATCGGTGGTAATGGCAAACGCGCTCTCCAGCAACGGCAGTGTTCCCACCATTAAAATAACAGAAACCACGCCATTAATCAGCGACATAAGCAAAGCGATATAAAGCGCCGCCCGGTCATAATTCCACATGAAGCACCACGAAACGCTGACCAGCATATATGCCATGGAAATATTCACCACAGCCAGCGCGTAATAGCTGCGCGAGTTCATGCGCCCCACCTGCAATATACCCATCAGGCCGCCGACCAGCGCCGCGAACACATATAGCATATGCGCACCGCACATAATGCCGATGAAAACACTGATGATCAGCGTGGCGAAGATGGCCGTCCGCTTGTTAACCAGCGCCGCCAGCAGCATGGCAAAAGCAGGCACGGGGATAGCCAGCCCCAGCATCCAGTCCGTCGCCAGGGTAGAATCAAATTTAATCAAGGTGATAACTCGAGCGATCAACAGCATGATGATAAACAGTATCGCTATCAGATTAATGTTGCCAACGCCGAGGTTATTATCGCCGCTCATTTTGGTGCAGTACATTTGCAGCAGCGCATAGCAGATGACAACCAACAGCAGCAGACCGAGATACGCCTGCAAACCGCTGCCCGGCTGTTGCAGGCCAACAGCTTCCAGCGTTTCCACGTTAGCGGCAGTAACCACCGCGCCGCGCGTTATCAGCAATTGCCCTGGATAGACCGTAATGGATATGGGCTGCACGCTGCTGATCGCCTGCGAGATAGCGTCCATCGTCGCCACCTGGTCAAACACATGGGTAGGCTTAAACTCCAGCAACAGCATGGCCTGCCGCATAAAATTAGCCGCCCGGCCGCTTTGCGCAATGGCATCGATGTTGACACGGCACTGCTCCTCCACCTCGGGCAGAGCCTCCTCGTCAAACTCTCCCAGGCCATAGGCTGCACTGACCGCGTTTTTCAGACTGTTCCGCAGCAGGGTTTCGCCCGCATCGTCCAACCCGAGAAAATATTCCAATATTGCCTGGCTCGGCGGCTGAACCTCCTCGCCCTCCGCCGCGGGCGGCGTCAGCAGGCGGTTCAGCTCCAGCAGTTTCGCCTCGTCCACCGCGTCAGAAACCCGAACGGCGTGCAGAGAATCGAACAGCGTATCCACCTGCACCTGCATATCCACCGCAACTTTTTCATCATATTTATAGATCTGCTCAACCTCTCCTGCCGCCAGTTGCTGCGCCTGCTCGGTGTAGATCTGACTGGTAAACGTGGTGGCATTGCCGAAATAATAAACATTACTTGGCGCAATATCACCCTCGGCCAAAGAAACTCTGTCCGCAAGAAAACTGCTGGCCAATATCGCAAAGGTCAGCGCGATCATCACAAAAAACCACAGCCAGCCCAGCCGGGTGAACCCCTGCTTCTGATTGCCATCAGCCAGATTGATCTTTGTGCTGCTCAAAAATCGTCACATCTCTTTCTTGGCGTGCTCAGCCTCCTGCCGCGCATACGCCTCAATTATTTTCTGAACCAGAGGGTGGCGCACCACGTCCAGATCAGTCAGATAGCAGAACGCAATGCCGTTAATACCTGAGAGCACCCGCTGCGCGTCCTTAAGCCCGGAATATACGCCGCCGGGCAGATCTATCTGCGTGATATCGCCCGTCACCACGGCTTTGCTGTTCTGACCCATACGGGTAAGAAACATCTTCATCTGAGGCGGAGTAGTGTTCTGCGCCTCGTCCAGAATAATGAAAGACGCGTCCAGCGTGCGCCCACGCATATACGCCAGCGGCACCACTTCGATCAACCCACGCTCCATATATTTGGCCGATGTCTCTGCGCCCAAAGCATCGTCCAGCGCATCATAAATGGGTCGGAGATAGGGATTGACCTTTTCCTGCATATCGCCCGGCAGAAAGCCCAGCTTTTCGCCTGCCTCCACCGCTGGGCGCACCAGCACCAACTTCTTCACCCGACGCTTTTTCAGCGCGTCCGCCGCCTTGATCACTGCCAGATAGGTTTTGCCAGTTCCCGCCGGACCAATGCCGAACGTGATGTCATGGTTATCTATCGCAGTGAGATAGGCATGCTGACCGTAGGATTTGGCGCGAATCTCCCGCCCCTTGGGAGTCACATATATGGTACGGGAAAGCTCCGCCACGCCACCAGGGGCGCCGCCAGCCAGCCGCTGGTCGTAAAGCGCCATCTGATAGTTCAGCGCCACCTGATCCAGTTCGCCGCCAGCCGCCACCAGATCTAATAGCTGCTTCAACACCGCCGCCGCCCGTTCGACCTCGCCGGCCTGCCCGAACACCAACAGTTCCTCCCCGCGCGGCACCAGGCGAACAGAAAGCCCTTCTTCCAGCAGCTTCAGCAGCGTCTCGCCACGTTCCAAAAGCTGTTCCTGCAGCTTGTGGCCAGCCGGCACGGCGCGGGTCGCCTCAGCCGCAGGCTCCCGCAGCGGCCGGGCGCTTAAACTATGCGTATTATCAAAACCATTTTTTGTCAAATTACGTCCTCCCATATCAGCGCAGTATTCCATACTATACCAATGTTATTATAACACAGGTAAAGCACATTGCAAATATTTTTTATTTTATATATAAAGTGCACAGTTATTGACAAATTCACCCTGTTTGGCTATAATTTTTTCAGTATGCAGCCGATGTGACATATACCCGGCTCAACCAAAATCAAACTTTTCAGGAGGTTGTATAAAAGATGAAGAAATTAACAAAAATGCTGGCCGTGCTGTTTGCCCTGTGTCTGGCTCTGACGGGCTGCGGCAGCGACAATCAGCCCTCAAACGACGGCGGCAATCAAACCGCCAACTACAAAATCGGCATTATGCAGATGATGGATCATGAAGCGCTAAACCTGGCGCAGGAAGGCTTTATTGCAGCGCTGGCCGAAAACGGTTACGTTGATGGTGAAAACATCACCCTGCTGCTGGAAAACGGCCAGGGCGATACCAACAACCTGTCCACCATCGCGGACAAGTTCGTATCGGAAAACGTTGACCTGGCTTTCTGCATTGCCACTCACTCCACGCAGGCTATGGCTGGCAAAACCACCGAGATCCCGATTGTGGCCACCGCCGTCACCAGCTTCACCAAGGCGGGTCTGGTTGCCTCCGATGAAGAACCCGGCGGCAACATCACCGGCACTTCGGATATGAACCCCATATCCGACCAGATCGACCTGATGCTCCAGCTGTTCCCCGACATTCAGACTGTCGGATTCCTTTATACCTCCTCTGAGGATAATTCCGTGCTGCAGTGCCAGATTGCCAAGGATTACCTGGCAACCAAAGGAATCGCCACAGTTGAACGCACCATCACCAACACCAATGATATTCAGCAGGCAACTCAGGCAATCGTCAGCGAGTGCGACGCAATTTACATCCCGACTGATAATAACTTTGCATCCGCGATGCCGACTGTAAACGAAGTTACGCAGGCTGCCGGCATTCCGACCATCTGCGGCGAATCCAACATGGTTCGTAGCGGCGGCACCGCCACCGTTGGCCTCACCTACTATGGCATCGGCTATCAGGCTGGTTTAATGGCAATCGACATCCTGGCCAACGGCGCTGATCCGGCCACCATGCCGATCCAGGGTTCTTCTGATTTTGAATACTGCCTGAACGGCGACTCGCTGGAAGCTTTAGGCGTAACTGTGCCGGAAGATCTGGCTGAATACGTTGTCTATCCCTCTGCCGAAGCCGAATAAGCAGAAAGTTTTAACGCTAAACAGCAGCAAGGAGCAGCAGTCTGCCGCTCCTTGCTGTATATCTTTAACGCAACAAGAGGTCTCTTATGTTAAACATCATTCTGGGCGCTATTGCGCTGGGCTCGCTGTGGGCAGTGATGACGATGGGAGTGTATATCACTTTCCGTCTGCTGGATATCGCCGACCTTTCGGTTGAAGGTACGCTGGTTACGGGCGCTGCCGTGGGCGCGGTCTGCATCACCGGAGGCATGAATCCCTGGGCGGGCACGCTGTTGGCGCTGCTGGTGGGTCTTATCTGCGGCGCAGTGACCGGGCTGCTGCACACCAAACTGAAAATCCCCGCGCTGCTGGCTGGTATTCTGACCATGATCGCGCTCTATTCCGTCAACCTGCGCATTATGGGGCGCGCCAACATAGCCCTGTTAAACACGACCAACGTATTTACGCCGTTGGAAGGGCTGCCGTTTATGCCTTTGCTGGCCGAGCATGGCATTATGACCAAGAATGTGGCCATTCTTATCTGCGGGCTGCTGATCTGCCTGGTGGTTTCGGCCATTCTTTATTGGTTTTTCGGTACCGAGCTTGGCTCGGCCATACGCGCTACCGGCAACAACCCACAGATGGTAAGGGCACAGGGTGTGAACACCGACACCATGATTTTGCTGGGTCTGATGCTCTCTAACGGTCTGGTGGCCATGTCCGGCGCGCTGATCGCCCAGAACCAGTCGTATGCCGACGTGCAGATGGGCACTGGCGCTATCGTCATCGGTCTGGCTTCGGTCATCATCGGCGAAGTGCTGTTCGGCACCAAATCGTTCAAACGCACCCTGCTTTCGCTGACTTTAGGCGCTATCACCTACCGCGTAATTATCGCACTGGTGCTGAAAGCAGGTATGCCCGCAAACGACTTAAAGCTATTCACCGCCATCACGGTGGCTATATGCTTGGCGTTGCCGCAGATCAAAGCCTGGTGGAACAAGCTGAAAGGGGGCAAAAAGTGATATGCTGCAATTAAACAACGTCTACAAAACGTTCAATATCGGCACTATCAACGAGAAGCACGCCCTGAACGGGCTGAATCTGCACCTGAATCCCGGCGATTTCACGACCGTTATCGGCGGCAATGGCGCGGGCAAATCCACCATGCTGAACGCCATTTCCGGCGTTTGGCCGATCGATTCCGGCTCTATCGTCATCAACGGCACTGATGTAACAGCTCTGCCAGAATACAAGCGGGCTGCCTACCTTGGCCGCGTGTTCCAGGATCCGATGCTGGGCACCGCCGCTTATATGGAAATTCAGGAAAATCTGGCGCTGGCACTGCGACGCGGCAAAAAGCGCACCCTGCGCTGGGGTATCACCGGCGAGGAGCGTGAAAAATATCACGAACTGTTAAAAACGCTGGATTTGGGTCTGGAAAACAGGCTAACCACCAAGGTGGGGCTGCTTTCCGGCGGCCAACGTCAGGCGCTGACGCTGTTGATGGCAACGCTCACCAAACCAGATTTGCTGTTGCTGGACGAGCACACGGCCGCACTTGACCCGAAAACTGCCGCTAAGGTCCTGGATATTTCCGACCGTATTATTGCGGAGGAAAAGCTAACCGCGTTGATGGTGACGCACAATATGCGCGACGCTATAGCTCACGGCAACCGTCTGATCATGCTGAAAGATGGCAAGATTATTCTGGATATTGCCGGCGAAGAAAAAAAGCATTTGACGGTGGAAGATTTGCTGGCAAAGTTTGCCAGTGTCGCAGGTGAAGATTTGGATAATGACAGAATGTTGCTTGGATAACAAGTTCACATGTACGTCATAATGCTAATACAGATTAACTTAAATTAAAATAAAAATGCCCCTGCCAAAAGGCACACGCCCACAAGGAAGTAATTGTATTACCGCAGGGCGGCATAGTCAAAAGGCTATGACGTTCTGCCTTTTCTTTGCCGTTCAATGGTCTGCTTGTTCTCGTCCTGTTCCAGTTCCCCGATAAAGTTCCAGACAATTTCAATCTTTTGTCTGCGGTGTCCGCTGGATTTGTCCGGCGCGTGGACAATGATTTTCTTTACAAACTCATTGACGATAGTAGGCGTTAATTCTCGTATTCCCACATATTTGCGGATAACGGCGGCGAAGCTGTCAAAATCCGTCCTGTCCTGTTCGTAGGTATCAACGGCGGCTTGCTCTACCTTGACAAATTCTGTCAGTTCCTTTTGTTCCGCTTCATACTCGGCGGACAGTTTCAAAAATCGCTCGTGACTGATTGTGCCGTTAATATCGTCCTCGTAAATTCGCTTGAAAATACGGTCAAGTTCGGCAATCCGTTTCCTTGCCTGTTCTAATTCTTTCTTTTGCCGCTTTACTGCTTTTTCCGCTTCCTCAAACCTCTGCTGATAAACCATGTTTTGAAAGCTCTGTATATCGTCAAAGAACATAGCTGTTACATCAAATATCCTTTGCAGGACGAAAAGCTTTAGCGTTTCTTCACGGATATAGTGCATAGTACAATCGCCGGTATTACTTTTGTACTTTGAGCAACGGTAACAGTCTTGTTCTGGCGTCATGTTCTTACCCGTTGCAAAGTGAAGTTTGCTTCCGCAATCGGCACAATACAACAAGCCAGAAAACAGACCTTAACGTTCAGCCTGCTTTGCGGGGCGGCGTTTGTTTGCTCTTAATTCTTGCACCCTCTCAAATACTTGTTCCTCGATAATGGCAGGTTGGGTATTGAGGAAAATCCGTTGATTTTCGGGCGCATTTTGCAGACGCTTTTTCAGTTTGTGGGATTTGGAATAGGTCTTGAAATTGACCGTACAGCCCGTATATTCCGGGCGTTCCAATATCCCCCGTATGCTCTCCACAGACCAACGATAAGGATTGTCAGGCATAGTTCTTCCATTCTGCTTTGCATAGTGGGCTTTGACCGTTAAAACCTTATCTGCCGTCAGCATTTTTGCTATCTGCATTGGTCCTTTTCCTGCAATGCACAAGTCAAAAATCCTCTTTACCACCTCGGCGGCTTCTTCGTCCACAATCCATTTCTTTTTGTCTGCCGGGTCTTTCCTGTACCCATAGGGCGGATTGGTACAGAGGTGTTCCCCTGCATTACCCTTTGACCGCATGACCGCGCGAATTTTTTTGCTTGTATCTCGTGCATAAAAGTCGTTGAACAAGTTTCTGAAAGGGGTAAAATCATTCTCGCCTTTGTCGCTGTCTACGCCGTCATTGATTGCGATATAGCGAATATCACGCTCGGCAAAGAAACTCTCGGTGTAATAGCCGACTTTCAGATAATCACGCCCCATACGGGACATATCCTTTACGATAACGGTCTTGACCTTCCCGGCTTCCGAAAGTCCTATCATCTCATTCCAACCAGGTCTGTCAAACGTAACGCCCGATACGCCGTCGTCAATGAAAAATGTAGGATTGGGAAAATGATTGTCCGTTGCGTATTTGAGCAGGATTTTCCTTTGATTGGCAATGCTGTTGCTCTCTCCGTCTAAAGCGTCCTCTTGACTTAAACGGGCATATAAAGCGGTAATGTTGTCGGGATAATTTTTTGCTGTCATGTGTTCATTCCTCCTGTAATGAACGCCCGACAAACAGGTTGCTATCCTCATTATAGCGGACTTCTTTTTCTTTGTCAGTAGGCGTTTTGCCGGATTCCGCTTTTATGAGCCGCTCCATTTTGCTATAAAGAGGTTCGGAGCCGCCGCAAATCGTTGACACTTCAAAAATTGTGCCGCCGATTTTGTAAGTGACAGTTTCATGTAGCGGATTGCCCTTTTGTGGTATAAATCCACTGTTTTCAATATCTTGTTTCCTTTCCATTCCTTTCCCGTCCTTTCGTAGTTTGTTGAAGTGAAAGCTGAATAGCAAGCATAGGAAAGGGGTACCCTTTCCGTAAAATCGTCCGTTTTCTGTCTGTCGACAGCGGGCGATTTTTGCTTGTTGGGAAGATTCCCAAACCCTCTGATTTTCCTCTCACTACCTACAACACCGCACAGGGTGATTTTGCCGAAAATTTCATAAAAATTTAAGAAAAAACTTTCCTTACTCCCTACTACGGAGGACGCGCCGGAAATGCCAATCTTATTTCTAAAGAATATTTGAATGAACATTATTCATTGACTTTTGAAAAAGGACGTGCTATGATGTTTGTTAGAAAGGAGGTGCGGTATGCGTATTACGAAAGAACCAGAGGAACGTAAACAGGAAATATTAGATACTGCTATGCGGCTTTTCTATGAAAAGGGCTATGAAAAAACCTCTATTGCTGACATTGCAAAAACCATAGGCGTTGCACAGGGATTGTGTTACCGATATTTTCCGTCAAAAGAAGCTCTTTTTGACAGCGCAATCGAGCAATATGCAGATGAGCTTGTAAGCCGCTTTTCTGTTCCGTCGAGCCATGATAAAATGACATTGAAAGAACTTATTGAAACAATGCCTATCATGGTGGAAACAGAAGATAGCAGTTATTATAAAACGCTTCATGTTGTGGAAAATAAAAAATTTCACGACCAACTGATGTTAAAAGTCTGCGAGAAACTTTCAAAGGTAGTTGCTAAATTACTGGAACACGCAAAGGAAAAAGGCGAAATCAGCATAGACGACACGAGAGCGACGGCTTTATTTTGCGTTTACGGTCAAATCGGTATTTTACTTAACAAGGAATATACCGCAGAAGAAAAAGAAAAGTATATTCGTAGCCTTTTGATTTATGCGCTACGGTTATAATTGTAGCTCCCTGCTCTGGTGGTAGGGGGCAATCTTATAGTGTATAGATGAATGGTATTCATTCAATGTACTGATTAAATTATAACATTGGAGCTTCCATTTGTGGAAGCTATCATAAATTGAAAAATATGAGTGTTATTCATTCACTTAAAGAAAGGAAGATTTACATGCAAACAAAAATTGATTTTATTGGGGGAAATACAAAACGCTGCTTAATGGCTATGGCATTACCCATGATTGTGGCTATGTTCTTAAACATGGCTTATAACCTTGTGGATAGCTTATGGATTGGAAATCTTTTAGGCGAAACTGCCTATGCCGCTTTAACAAACTCTACACCGATTATCTTAATTTTAACATCAGTTGCAATGGGAGCGACAAATGGTATTTCTATTTTACTCTCACAGGCAATCGGCTCAAAAAATCAAAAACGAGTAGAGAGTTTGATTGCCACTTCATTTATCATTGCGATTGTCTTTTCTTTGATGATTACTTTGGTACTTGAAATATTTCTGCCGCATATTTTAACCGCTTTGAATACTCCGGCGGAAACGTATGATATGGCATACAGCTATCTTTCTATTTATGTACTGGGATATTTTGCAGTTTATCTGTATCTGTATTTTACTGCGGTTTTACGGAGCTTCGGAAATTCTATGTTTCAAGCGATTGCTATGCTTGTGTCAACTGTATTAAACGCAATCCTTGACCCTATTTTTATTCATTTTGTCGGTTTTCATGGGGCGGCGATTGCAACTTTACTTTCACAGGGCATTTGCTTGATTTTTATGGTTATATATCTGAAAAGGAAAAAATTCTTTTCCATGCACATTACTTGGTTTGATAAAGCGGACATTTTCCCGATTATTGGAAAAGCAATACCGTCTATCGTTCAGCATAGTATTCCGGCGGTAAGCACAACATTTTTAACTGCACTGGTAAGTACATATAGCATTACTGCGATTGCGGCGTATGGAATTACGGGAAAACTGGAAACGATTCTTTTTTATCCGGCTATGGCTCTGAATATGGTTTTGACTGTTATCGTAGGGCAATGTATCGGCGGACAGCGAATTGACCGCGCAAAAGATTACTTAAAATGTGCTTTGAAATATGGGTGTGTACTGCTTCTCGTTCTTTCCGGTGTCATAGTGATATTTTCAAGACAACTCTCTGGCTTTTTTGTAAGTAGCGCAGACGTAGCAACGATTGTTAGTGTGTATTTTTTAACTGTAAGTATTGGCTATGTTCTGAACACAGTTACAAATTGCTTTCTTGGCGTATTAAATGGTCTGGGTAAACCTGACAAAAGTATGTTCTTAATGATTTTCTATTATATCGTTGTCCGTATGCCTTTAGCATATCTGCTTTCATCATTAGGCTTCGGACTAAACGGAATATGGATAGCTGTACTTGTTAGCCACATCTGCGCGGCGGTGGCTTCAATGCTTGTATCGCTGTTACAGATAAAAGGTAAAAAATGATTTTTACACAGTCAGCCGCCATTTTCCGTTTAGATAAGGTTCAAAATAGTTTCATGTTTTTAGGGGACAGCATTATGGAGGGTGTCGCTATACCTTTTTTCTTCACATTACAACCATTTGATAGGTCAAAAAAATCCTGTTCACAGAAACAGGATATTCCGCTTATAAGTATGAACTGTCAAATCATTTAGTATGTCTTAATAACTCATATTATTGGAACCGCTCCGCGAATCCAATAATCATGTATTACCCAAACGCTCATGTGGCTTTATGCTTCATGGGCATTTGTTGCGATAGCCCCCTACTGGGAAGAAAGGGGGTGAGTTATGATGAAGTATTCTGAACAATTCATGGAGCATACCGAGTACACCTTTGCCGCGTTCTGTAATGTTGTTCTCCGTAATGCGGCAATCAACGCATACCGCGATTTCGGAA
The DNA here is from genome assembly GCA_018715045.1 of Candidatus Avidehalobacter gallistercoris. Lineage (GTDB taxonomy): Bacteria > Bacillota > Dehalobacteriia > UBA4068 > UBA4997 > Avidehalobacter > Avidehalobacter gallistercoris. Next base: position 15,823 of record DVMH01000015.1, on the reverse strand, counting down.
GGAAGCATAAACATGAAGTATCCCTTGATTATCTGATGTCAGAAACACCTTTTGAGCCATTTTCAACCGATAACTACTTTGAGCAGTATGTCTACGAGAAGCCGACTGTTTTTGTCGTGAAAGGAAAAGAAGTTATTGTTGAGAGTGAACGGTTAGCCCACGCATTAACCAATCTGTCAGAGCAAAGGCGTACTGTTCTGCTTATGTATTTCTTTTTCGGTTACACCGATACGAAAATCGGAAATGAATACAGACGAAGCAGAAGCACAGCCAACTACTGGAAATTGGCGGCATTGAAGCAGTTAAGAAAAGAATTGGAGAAAACGAAACATGAGGAATAAGAAGCTGATACCCTTTGAAACCATTGAAAAAGCTGTTGCCGGAGAGCCGGAAGCGATAGACACAGTATTGCGGCATTATACAGCGCGCATAAGATATCTGTCTACTTATCGTGGACATATCAACGCCGATATTCAAGACCGCTTAAAAGCACAGCTTATCAAAGCTATCTTGCAGTTCCGATTTGACATGTAACAGATAGCAAAGCCAAAAACAGTCGTCAAGGATAAACTTCGCACAAGCGTCCTTGACGACTGTTTCCGTCTTTGCTGTCGGGCAATCAAGAGAGCGCAATCGGATAGACCGCTTACGCTCTCAATTCAGTATGATATGTTACGGAGTAGAAGGAAAAAAGTCTTTGATTTATGCGGCTTACCGAGAGTGTACAAAGTAAGGCAAGAGTTTTATATTCATATCCTCAAAATAGCGTTTTTTACTGCGTAACAAAATACCTATCTTTAAAATTATATTTTTTCAATACCACCCTTGACGTTCTTTTTCCATATCCTCAAAGTAATCATCATAATAGTGGTTAGTTTTGGTGGGATATTTTTGGTTCAAATATTGAGCAAATTGTAACTGTACAAGGTCATCATATTCATTACTATGATTGAAACTATATTTTTGCAGATACTCCATTTTTTTCTCCGCCGCTTCTTTGCTTAGTCCAAAACATTCTACTAAAAATGGAACATTGATAGAATATCCTCGTTGGGATATGGCTTTAATTAAAATATTGGGGGCATTCGCTTGTGCGGCAAAGAAATGTGCTTCAATTTCTTCTTGTTCACTATGCTTTTTATGTCCACATTTAATATGTCCAATTTCATGCCACAAAGTATGTTTCATTCGAGGACCATATTTTTCTTTGTTATATAAAATTAGTGTAACATGGGGACGTAACCCTTTAAGAAGAAAAGCATCTTCTAATTCATGTCCAAGTGTTATTTTTTCAATAGGTAGCCCGGTTTTTTTAGCATACTTTTGATAGCTACAAATTATAACATCTTTACATCTGATTTTTTTAGCAGGTATAGGAAATTCATGTATATCAAGTTCTAATAATGTTAAATACGCTAAGGAGGTAATTTTCGCCCAGTCGTAACGCATAATCAATCCTCCTCATCGTCGTCATCATCAAGAAGAAATCTATCAATGGTATCATTAAATATTTTATATGCTTCTGCTCGTTTCTCCTCTGATAATTCTCCTGTTTTACGTGCTATTATAACAAACTCCTCAGGTATTTCACTATATCCACATTTTGTTAGCAATAATGCTTTGTCAATCTTTAAAGCATTAGCAAGTTTTTCAAGAGTTTTTAAGTCAGGTGTTACCAAATCAGCTTCAAGCCGGCTGATTGTTGAATTAGTTACGCCAGCTAATTCAGCTAGTTTTCTTTGACTAATTGATTTCTGTTCTCTTAAATGGACAAGATATTTTCCAAATGAATTTTCCATACGAACACTCCTTTCAAAAAGAGTATAACATGACCGTTCCACAAAAGCAACAAAAGGTGTTGCATTTAAGGAACAAATGTGATATACTATTGTTGCACAGATGGAACGGTAGTTGTATAAAAAAGACAACAGATTATGATTCGCACTCACTCTCTGTTGCCCTCTCTAACGGCACTTTCATAAGAATTTAGCACCAACTTCCTGTACTTATTTTAACATTTTAGCACCGAAAAAACAATCGCTATATCTTGTATGTGTCGTGCCTTCCTATACAAGATACCAATCTATCTGGAGATTTTTAAAAGGAGGTACACATTATGATGTACGCAAAAAAAATCAAAATGAAATACGGGTGTAGTAACTCAAACAATGTTCAGGAGATTGAAGAAATTTACATTGACGGTTGCAATAATCCGGGATACTTTAAAAAGTCTGTTCTTTATGATTATTTAAAAAAGAATCCCGGAAGTATCAAAGTCTATATTTCTCCTTATCCTGATGTATTGCCTGCATTAAGCTCCCGCGGTGAAAAATATGTTCGTTCAGAACCTAATGATACAGAACGAGACAATTTACTTAAATTACCAAGAGTATGAAAGGAGTGAAAGAGTATGGCTGTTCATCACGGCGGAAAAGTTGGGGCTGCTGGAAAAACCTTAGCAACAAAATCTTCAAGTAAAAGTGCTAAAAGTAAAGCGGGAAAAACTTTAGCTAATCATAAATATGAAAAGCACTAAGTAGTAATTTGTTACAGGAAGTTGTACGATGTCAAAAGGCGGTATCGCACTAAAAATAGTGCAATGCCGCCTTTTTGCTCCCTGTTTGTCAGCCGTTAATTTAGTTTGCTTCTAAAACTTCCTTATCGGCATTTACCAAATGGCAGAGGCATTTTTATTTTACGCCCAATTCCCTTTTGTGTTCCAGGAGCGGAGTTAACCCAAACGAATGTAGATTTATTCATTTGAAGACAGAATAAGAGGCAGGAACTGTGATAAACCCCGCCTCTTTGCTGATTTGCGATAAAGAAGTAATAGAAGTGTAAAAAAATTTGCCGTTCCTATCCGTCTTTTCGCGATTACATCGGATAGGTCGGGCAGTTTAGGCTTCCGGCAAGTCTATCTTGCCGACAAAGCTGTAATAAATCTCTATGTTCTGTCTGCTGGTGCCGTTCTCGTCATAGCTGCACTCATGCGCCACGATTTTCTCCATCATTTCCCGCAAGAGGATAGTGTAAGCTCTTCAACGGCAAGGTGTTTTTTCACAACTCCTTTGCAAGCTGCTGGTCACAGCGTAGGTCTTTTTCCTGCCTCAGTTCATTTTGTGTTTTTGCAAATAGGGCATTTCACCCATTTTTCATATGATGCGGCCACTTCCATAAGGCATTACCATTCCCTGGTCTTTGCTTCACGCCTAACTTTCATAATCTGCATTTGATATATAATAACAGGAATAACAAATATCACGGATGCAACAAGAGAAACGAGGGAATGATTAACTACCCCCAGTATAGCAAACATAAACAGCAGGAATAACCACGGATTACGCAATCCGCAATAGTAACTTTCTTTATCTTCCAAAGAAGTGTGCAGTTCAAACGGTTTTCCGTCATTCTCCTTTTCTACAATCAATAGTTCTCGATTAAAGGTTGTAGAATTTGTTGCAATACGCCCGCCTTTTTCAGCCCACGGCCGCCAACGCGCTTTACCAACAGAGTAATTGAGATTGATATTTTTATAGAATACCTTATAGCCCATATCCTCAAGGAAATCACGATAGTCCTGTGCCTTTGCTTTTGATTTCTGCCCGATAAACTCCACACAATATTGTACTTGATTAGGTTTACATTCTTCAAATTCATATAACATTTTTCCTGCCTGAACAAGACGATAACCTTTTTCAGACATTTTATTTAGCCAGTTTGCTTGTGAGGTCAACAGCCCACCAAAGAAACGATAACATTTTTTGTTCATACTGTGCCTCCAACTATTTCCGTAGCAACACTCACAAGCTCATGTAGCCTGTTCAGCTCTTTTTCAGCAACTTCTTTTCCCTGTGAGGTAATGAGATATTCTTTTTTTCTATCCTCACGATCTCCGCAGAGCATAATCCAACCTTTTTCCTGTAAAGAGTTTAACGCACCATATAAAGTGCCTGCACCCAAAGACAGGCGACCGCCTGTTTTTTCTTCAATAAACTGCATAACAGCATAGCCATGTTTGGGTCGATAGAGAGAAAGCAAAACATAAAATGTCACTTCTGTAAGCGCACCGCCTTTCACATTATCTCGCATATCGCCTCTCCTTATTACGTTTACTGTAATAAATATATCACTAACCGTAATAGCTGTCAATGAATTTCAAAGAAAAGTAACAATTACTAAAGCCATTGTATCTGTATTGATTGATACAATGGCTTTTATATTTTCGCAATAGCATGGTGCAGCCTATTCTTGTCTTATTTATTTCTGCTTCTCGATGTAACATGAGCATTACTATTAGCCGTATCATTCTGTTCGAATTCTATCAATCCGTTGCCGCTTATACTGTTACTCTGCCGCTTCTGGCGTAAGGGGAAAGATACACAATTCATCTTTCTATGCCGAAGCATCTGCGTCATCTACTGCGGAAATCCCACTTGCATCCAGCAGCTCAGCAGGGATATCGCTGACAGCCAGCTGCTCCTCCTCGGACAAACTGTTATACCAAGCAATCCATTCCAGTGTTTCTTCAGAAAGATTGTCTTGATCTATCCATCTGCTTCCAAACCGAACCTGACTTCCACTTCCTGCCCTGTGTTCAAAGACCATCCACTTCTCATTCATAAAAATCTCTATGGTATCATCAGCGCCGTATTGATATCCAAAGCCAGTTCCAAAATTAGACTGATCATCCGCTGTCGGCGTTTCGGAGCCATCAACGGTCGAAGTGATTTCCCCATCCATCACCCCGCAACGAGCATCAATACTGCTTTCTTTTCCGGTATCATAGTAGAGCTTACCAGCCACCATTACCATAGGGATTTTATCATATTCAAGTTCTTTCGTTGCAGATTGGGTAGTTTCAGTTTCATTCCCGTTTGGAGATACCCCCGGTTCTGTCAGAAACAGGACAGCCTCCCCGCCGGTTTCAGATTGGCACCCAGCAAATGCTAAAGCCACTGCCAATGCCAAGCCCAAAGCAAGAGCAAACTTTCTCATATGAAATCCTCCAAACTAAAATATGGTTATATTGATATAGAGGCAAAATCTTCAGGATAGCCTGGATTGCTACCGACGCTTTCCCAGTGCCCTTAAACTGCCTGCGGAAATTGGTCTTTGTTATATAACCAAAAGTAATACCCATATCTGGACAGTTTTGGGTATTTATTCGCTGTATTCACTCTGATATTCAAGACTTAAGACCAAGAACACATCATCGAATTGGAACTTATTTTATAATATAATAATACTTTATAAAAGCGCCAAAGTATATGGATAAAGCTTATCACCTGACAACAAAGCAGATATGCCGCCATAGCGTTTATATCTATTCGTTTATATACTTCCTTGGCAGACGAGGCAACAGCGCACTCAAAATTTCATAACTGATAGTGCCACAGCGAGCCGCGATTTCCTCCGCGTCAATCATCTCGTCGCCCTGCCGCCCCAGCATTACCGCCATATCGCCAACTTTGGCGCCAAGCCCCGTCACGTCCACCATAAACTGATCCATGCAGACACGCCCCACGATCGGTGCACGCTGCCCATGCACCAGCACGCAGCCATTGTTGCTCATCAGCCGCCGCCAACCATCGGCATAGCCAACCGGAATGGTAGCAATATCTGCCGGTGCGTCAGTTATATACGTGCGGCCATAGCTTATCGCCGTTCCCGCTGGCACCCGCTTTACGTGCGTCAGCTGCGCCTTAATGCTCATAACCGGGGTCAGGCGAAGAATACTCTTGTCAACCTCCGCAGAAGGATAATAACCGTAGAGAATAATGCCAGCCCGCACCATGTCATGCCGCGCCTGGGGCATTTCCATCAACGCCGCGCTGTTGGCAATGTGCAGACAGGGCACTTTCAGCCCCGCCGCAGCCAGCTTTGCCGCAAACGCATCAAACGCAGCCAGCTGTTGCTCAGCATATGTCTTATCAGACTCGTCCGCCGTGGCAAAGTGCGAGAACATTCCCACCAGCTTGATATGCGGCATATTGGCGATCTTCACCGCCTCGGCAACCGCTGCGTCATGCATGGCAAGACCAATCCTTCCCATACCGGTATCCAACACCAGCTGCACTGAGAGCGGCTCATCGAGTTTATCGGTAAAGGAAGCCACCAAATGGTCAAGCAATTCCGCCGTTTCATACGAAAAAACGGGCACTATAATATGATTTTGCAGCGCTAATACCACGTTCGCGTCAGCAAGCGCCAGCGGCGAAAGCAGCATTATTGGAGCCTCTATACCAGCAGCACGCAGCTGCATGGCTTCGCCCAGCGTCGCCACTGCCAGACCTGCCGCACCCTCTGCCAGCAGACACTCCGCCACCTTAACCGCGCCATGCCCGTAAGCGTCGGCCTTCACCACCGCCGTCACCAGACAATCCCCCGCCGCCCGGCGTATCTCGGCAAAATTGGCCTTAAGCGCTGCCATATCTATCTCAATCCAAGCTGGTCGACCCTGCACAGCACACTCTGTCATTTTCCAAACGTTTTTTATTTTCTGCACGTCCATTCCCCTCTTTTGCCACGTTTCCCGCGCTAAAAATGCTATTTCTCACCACCAGCAGCTGTTTATAGGCCGCAGGCAGAAAGCTGATAATATCCGTTGCGCTCATCGCGTATTCCGTTAGTTCCTGAGCCGCCAAATCACCTGCCAGCCCATGCAGATACACACCAAACGCCGCCGCCCGAAACAAATCTATGCCCTGCGCCAGCCACGCGCCAATGATACCTGCCAAAACGTCGCCGCTGCCTCCTGTCGCCATACCAGGGTTGCCGCTGCTATTCACATAACACCGTCCGTCCGGCGCAGCCACTAAAGTGCGATGGCCTTTCAGCACCACAACTGCGTTAAACCTTGCCGCCGCCTGCCGCACGGCAATTAAACGGTCATTCTCCACCTCCGCCGGAGTAATGCCCAAGAGGCGCGCCATCTCGCCGCTGTGCGGGGTCAGCACCGCCTGTGTGGGCATAATACCTGCCGCGGCCAACGCATATAGCCCGTCCGCATCAATCACCTTGGCGCCGGGCAGAACAGCCAGCCCCGCCGCCAGTTCCACCGTTTCCGCCGCGCGCGAAAGCCCCATACCAATGACCGGTATTTTGCCAGGGAAAAGCGCCTGCAACACCGGAAACGACCCCATATCCAGATAACCGTTCCGGGCGGCAAGCTGCTGGCTTATAACCTCGGCAACGGGCGGCGCTATACTCTCTGGAACCGCCAACGTCACCAGTCCCGCGCCCGCTTTTAACGCGGCCAATGCCGTCATCTGCGGCGCGCCGGGGTAGTTGGACGAGCCGCCTACCACCAGAACATGACCAAACGTGCCTTTATATGCACAGCGCAAACGCGGCGGCAGCCAACACGCCGCCAGCTCCGCCGTGATCTCAACCAAATCGTCTGCACCAAGATGAAGCGGCGTAAAGCCCGGCGGCGTCAGTTCCGTCAGCGTGCGCCTCGCCCCGCTTGCCTGATTATCACACACCAGCAGTATGACACAGCAAACCTGTTCCCGGTCATGCGTCAGGCTAACCAGCACATCGTTTACACCACGCGCCGACAGTTCTGCCCGCAAAGATTCCGGCAAATGTATTTCCGGACGGCCTGACGCGTCGCGCCAAAGTTCCGCCTGCCAGAATATGCCCCGGCTGTCGTCCAAAAGATGGGCGGCAGCCTTATAAAACGCCTCTTTAGCCGCAAAGGCAGCGGCCAGAGCTTCTTCCGCCCGCCCAGATTTTTCAGCAAACGTCAGCTCCGCCGCTGCAAAACGGCTCTGCACGCCGGGTTTTGAAAGCCAGTCCGCAAACCGTGCTTTTTCAATCAAATCAACGCCGATACCCAGAACCATGGCGATTACCTCCTTTAACAGGGGTTTTGCCGCCAGAACGACGGTTATTGGAACGCCGTTTCGGCGGCTCGCCTGGGGGCGGCACCAGATACTGCCATCCCCAGCCTATTAGATCCTCGCGGCCCAGCCTGGTAAGCGCCGCCCGCACCAGCGGAAAATTCTCCGGCTTAGCAAAGTGCAGCAGCGCCCGCTGCATATCGCGCTCCTCGCGGCTCCTGGCCACATAGACCGGGCGCATATCGTCGGGATTCAACCCTGTATAATACATACAAGTGCTTTTGCTGCCGGGCGAGGGCAAAAAAAGCTGTACCTGCTCCGGTTGATAGCCGCCCTTTTTCATCTCCAGAGCCAGCCCCAGCGCGTCCTGCAAAGTGCAGCCGGGATGCGCCGCAATGAAATACGGCAGCAGATACTGGGGCTTTCCCACCTGCTCCGTCATCTTGGCGAAACGCGCCGCAAACCGCCGGTAGACGCTGTAATCAGGCTTGCCCATAACCGCCAGCACCCGCGGCTGGCAATGCTCCGGCGCCACTTTCAAATGACCGCTGACATGGTTAGCCACCAGCTGGCGCAAAAAATCGGTTTTTCTATCCAGCATGATATAATCGTAACGGATACCGGAACGGATAAACACTTTTTTCACGCCGGGCAGCGCTGCCACACGCTTCAGCAGGATGATATATTCGCTCATATCCGGCTTAAGGTTAGCACAGGGTACAGGATACAGACAGTGCTTGCCACGACAGGGTCCGTATTTTTTTGCCTTGGCGCATCCCTGCCCGCGGAAGTTTGCCGTAGGGCCGCCCAAATCGTGGATATAACCTTTAAAATCAGGCTTCTCGGTCAGCCGCCTGGCCTCAGCGAGGATACTTGCAGCACTGCGGTTTTGGATAATCGCCCCCTGATGATGGCCGATCGAACAGAACGAACAGCCGCCAAAGCAACCCCGATGCGAAAGCAGTGAAAACTCCACCTCAGCAAACGCCGGCACGCCGCCCGCCGCTTCATACGTTGGATGCCAGCGGTTTTCAAACGGCAGCTCGTATATCTCGTCCATTTCAGGCGTAGTCAAGGGGCGCTGCGGCGGATTCACCACCAGATACTCTGCCCCATGCCGCTGCACCAGAATTTTTCCGTTGTAGAAATTCTGCTCCAAATCAATACTATGAAACGCTTTGGCAAACGCCTGCTTACTGGCCGCCACCTGTTTGAAGCCCGGCAGCTCCAGCACCCGGCGGCGGGGCATGGCTCCGCCTGCCGGCACCCTGTACGCCAGCCCCGGTATATGACGGCAATCTCCCGGCACACCGCCCGCGGCAAGCACCTCGGCCACAGCTTTAAGCGTCAGCTCAGCCATGCCATAGATCAGCAGATCAGCGTCTCCCTCCATCAACCAGGAAGGCTTGACGCTATTGCTCCAAAAATCGTAATGAGCAAAGCGGCGCATACTGGCCTCTACCCCGCCCAGGATAAGCGGCGTTTGCTTACCGAACGCCTGACGCGCCAGCCGGGAATAAACCGCCGCCGCATAGTCAGGCCTAAGTCCGATCCGTCCGCCAGGCGAATAAGCATCCTGATGGCGTCGCTTTTTAGCCGCCGTGTAATGGTTGACCATCGAATCCATGTTTCCGGAGCTGATTAGCACACCGTAGCGCGGCCTGCCCATCACCTTAAGACTACCGGCATCGCGCCAGTCCGGCTGAGCAATAATACCCACGCGATAGCCCAAATGCTCCAGCCAGCGCGCGATCAGCGGCGAGCCAAACGAGTAATGGTCAAGCACCGCGTCGCCCGTGATAATCAAAAAATCCAGATAATGCCAGTCGCGCAGATTCATATCCTCGCGCGTCATTGGTAAAAACATAAATACATCCTCTTATTTAATCTTCAATGGCTTATGCCCCAGATAATCGCTGCTGATTAAAGCAAACTCAATCCCCCAGTGCTCTCCAGTCAGCGCGAAATCGGTTTTCACGCCGTGCAGATGACCAAAATAACAGCGGGAAACGTGATAATTTTGCATCAGTTCGATCATTTCGTTATAATCACGCTTGTCATTCACCGGGGGAAAATGCAGCATGACCACACGTTCATAAGTGCCGCCTGCCGTCTGTTCCTTTTTCACCGCGTCGTTGAGCGCCATTTCCAGCCGCAGCAGCTCACGGCGGTAAATTTTGGCGGCGTCGGCATCAAAATCTGCGCTGCCCGGACAATACCAGCCTCGGGTGGCAGCCACTGCAAGCCCCTCAGTTAAAAACGCCTCGTTTTGCAGCAGTGTGACGTTCCCGGGCATTGCCTGCTGCGACTTGGCTTTTGTCTCCCACCAATAATCGTGGTTGCCCTTGCTGAGCAATAATTGCCCCGGAAGTCCGCCGAGGAAGGCAAAATCATGCGCCCCCTCAGCAAGAGTCATGGCCCAGCTTAAATCGCCGGGCAAAAAAACAGCATCCGCAGGCGCGACCTCCGCCTGAAAATTTTGGTAAAGACGCTCGACATGACGTGTCCAACCACAGCCAAACACATCCATCGGTTTATAGAGCTTCGGCGCCTCGCCAGGCTGAAACGGCGCCGAAAGCGACAAATGAAAATCAGAAATGACCCAAACGGACATACTATCCTCCGCAAAATTTTAATCTAAAACCAGCCAGCGGCAGAGAAGAAACCACAGCGCGATGTGGCCGAAAAAGGCCGCCAGGAACACCGCCCAAAAAACGGGCTTTCTGGTTTTATGATGAAAAAACTGCATACCGGCCAGGCCGCCCAAACCGCCGGAAATTGCGCCCAGTATCAGCAGCGTCTTTTCCGGCACACGGCGCAAATACTTCACGGCACAGAACTTATCCCACCCCATGATGGCAAAAAGCAGCACATTCAGAGCCAGATAATATACCAGCGGCAGACGCGCCGCCGCCACGGCAAGCGTTTCCCCAATGCCCATATTAAACTCCTCTCCGCAATTTTGTGCATATTTAATAATTGATTATACCATACTATCACTGCAAAGATAAATAGCAAATTTAATTATTGCCCAAAGGCTGCAGCAGCAATCGGCGGGCGTAACCAAAAAGGAGGCTTTTTTCATGCTGAAATTAAACGCCATCGACTACATCGCGCATATTCTGGTGGTTGTAGGCGCGGTGAACTGGGGTCTGGTCGGCTTTTTCAACTATGACCTGGTGGGCGCGCTGTTCGGCGGAGCAGCTTCGGTCATCAGCCGCTGCATATTTGCGCTGGTGGGGCTGGCCGGCCTGTACGTCATCAGTTTCTTCTTCCGGCGCGACAGACTGACCGCCTGAAAAACGCCGGAATCAATGCAAAAAAAAGCCGTCTGCCAGGCAGGCGGCTTTTTTTTGCTAAACTTGGTTTTTATTACTCCGTCTTACATTCGTTCAGCAGCACAATCGCCCGTGATTCTGCCGTGATTTTGAATGCATTAGCGGCGTCAGTGTCGATATGCAGATCCTTGGCGTGCATTTTGCCCACACGCGCTGGTATATTGAACAGACAGCCAGCTTTATCGCCGGTTTTAATGAAGATATCAACCCGCTGATGATCTTTGATGCCCAACGGCGCGGCCTCCTCATCGGAAAGGTGCAGATGCGTTACGGCACAGATAACGCCATGGTCAATAGTTATATACCCATTCGGTCCAAGGAGAATACAGCCATACGTTCCCTCTAAATCCCCCGAATCCCGCAACAGGGCTTTGATACCCGCCAGACGCGCCTCCGTCTCAGCCAGCTCCACCTGGGTTTCCGCACGAAGCGGCCCCAGTATCCGCACGTTTTCGATCATGCCCTTAGAGCCAATGACTGTCAGTGTCTCTTCGGCGGCAAACTGCCCCGGCTGTGTCAGCTTCTTTTTGGGATGCAGCGAGTAACCCGGGCCAAAAAGCTTATCCATATCGGCCTGACACAAATGCACATGGTGGTTGGATACACCCACCGTGGTCACTGCCGGGTTAGCGTCATCCAACAAAATGTCCTCGTCTATCGTGAATTTACGAATCATCGTCAGTCCTCCAGCCATCTCAAATTTAATGCTATTTTAACACACACTGCGCCTACACTCAAGCAATATTTATTCGATATATTTATGCAGGAAATCCTTAAGCCTTGCCGCCATCTCGCCGTCGTCTGCCGTGTTATCGATCAGACGATGCACCAAATCTCTCATACTAAGCCCATCCGGCAGCGGCGGCACGGCAGGTTCTTTTAGTTTGGTTTTGGGAAGCGGCTCTGCTGCAGCGGGTTTTGACGCTGGCGCCACAGCGTTATCCTCCTGCGCCAGCAGTTGCAGCAATTCCTGCGCCAGCCCCGCCGGGTCGCTCCCTCCGGCAAGATAGCTTTTCAGCAGTTCCCAGACCTCTGCTTCGTGCGTCTCGCCCCAGTCATCTTTCTGCTTAACCACGGTAAACCTCCTTATCAGCCCCACCATTAAAGCGATTGGGGTCAGCTACGTTTGCGCCGTTTCAGCTTCACCCTGGCGCGCTGGTTGGCGGTGTTCTTGCGTATCATCCCGCGTATCTGCTCTTTTTCGTCCTCCGGAAGCCCGGCCAAAGGCAGCACCACCATGTGGAATTTCAACAGCACAAAAACGATCGACTCGTCCGTTTCAAATATCCGGCTGAACTCTCGCCAATGCAGACGGCGGTCGCCATGATGACTGCACACGGAAACACCTTTAAAATTCAGCACTATGCGCTGGTCATTCACCCAAAAATCATTATTGTCACGCATAAACTTCCAACGCTTTTTCACATAAATCGGCATACCGAGAAACGAAAACAACACCACCAGCACCACGCCGGCCTTGGTCGTCCACGGAACATCCGGGTTGGTGAAGCTGCCGGTGAGCAGCGTCTGCACCAGCAATGCCACTGCCAGCAGTATGATCAGCTGCGACCAGCCGCGACGAAAGAACTCCTCGAAATGCGCCCGCTGATACTGCGCGTCGCTGATGGTCAGCTTGATCTTGAACTCCTTATTCTCCAGCTTATGGCTCTTGATAGCATCCTGCCGCGCTTGCTCGGCGCCAACCAAATCGCTGTTGATGTCAGCCAAATTAATAACCTCCCCCAAAACTTGCTTATAAATTAAGACAAACCAGCAGGCTGCCGCCTGTCAGGCGAATCGTCGCCGCCTCCGACCGTACTACGTTGCTGATACCCAGCGTCTGCCGCCTCGCAAGCGTTCCGTTAAGCGAATACTCGAAACCGGAAAGCTCTATCTTATCGCAAACCTCGCTGAGCGACAGCAATGAAAGCGTTTTACCCCCAAAGCCATACAATGTAAGCTCCCGCGGCTCATTTTCGGCATAAAGCGGGCAAAGCAACACGTCGTCATGGATCAGCAAAACTTCCGCCTCTTCACGCGCCAGTTTCTCCGCGCAGGAGATATTAGCCAGCATTTGATCAATCCTGCCGCCCAACGCCCCCAGTATCAGAAAGCGCCGCCAGCCGCGTTCATAAAGTGTTTGCAGCAGGAATTCACCGTCGGTCAGATCCTTGGCCGCAGGCAGGGTCAGAATTTCACACCCGGCCTCTCGACACTCAGCCAGACGTGCCGCCGAAAGCGAATCAAAATCGCCAATCAGCAAATCGGGCCGGCGCCCCACCGAAAGCGCTATAGCCGCACCGCCGTCCGCCGCCGCCAAATATGACGAGCCGGACACCGCCTGAAGCAGCAGTTCGCTTTTGGGAGGCTGCCCCGCGAGCAGCGCCAACACCGTGTCGTCACACAATAACCTGCCCGCTTGTAAACGCATTGTTTTGCCCCCTCTTTAACCTGCTGATAGATATTATACACTAAAACGCAGCAGATTTGTAGAGTTTTTACACTGATTTTGGCGGATATGGTAAAAAAATTGCGCAAACGCCGCCGTCCGCTTGTATTCACACCTGAACTATTGTATAATTATATAATATAGTTGTGTTTTTAATTTTTTGGCAGGAGGGAATCATTTCTTATGCAGCAAACCCCCGACAATTCAGCTTCTAAGCCGGCGGATAAAACGCCGCAGTACAAATCTGGCGACAACCGCCGCCTACCCAAGCGAGTGGATGATCTGTTTAATTCCCGGCAGCTGATCAAATCATTTTACCTGTTCATGACAGGCCTATTGCTGATCATCGCTTTTTTCATCGTGCAGAATCTGGCTTCCGTCATAAATGGCTGGCAGAACCTGGTCACACTGGCACAGCCGTTTATCTGGGGCATATGTATAGCTTACGTGCTGACGCCGCTGCTAAAAATGATCGAGCGCAGCTTATGCAAAAGCAAGTTTCTGATGCGGCATTTCAACACCCGTCGCGCCATCGGCATTATTATTACGCTGGGAATCGTATCGCTGGGGTTGGGCGTTTTTTTCAGCATGGTAATACCGGAAATCGTCAGCAGCGTCATCACCCTGTTCAACACACTGACCAACTCTACCTCATATGACTGGTTGCGCGAATATCTGGGCAATATTCTGGATAAGCTCTCCGAGCTGGGTATAACCGACGCCACTATGGAGGATATTCCTGGCCAGATCAGCGAATATCTGGAAAACCCGGGGGAATATCTGGCCGGGATGCTGCATTATATCCAACACTTTTTCGTCACTGCCGGCATGAGCCTGAAAAACATTCTGGTAGCCATCATTGTCTCAATTTATCTGATGATCGGCAAGGAAACATTTCTGGCCCAAAGCCGGAAAATCGTCTATGCCTGCGCTGAAACGAAACATGCCGAACATTTCCTTGATTTCTGCAATCGCACCAACCGGATTTTCAGCGGCTTCATCTCCGGCAAACTGCTGGATTCGCTGATAATCGGTATCCTCTGTTTCATTTTGATGAACATTCTACGTCTGGATTACGCCATGCTGATCAGTCTGATCATCGGCGTCACCAATGTTATTCCTTTTTTCGGCCCGTTTATCGGCGCGATACCCAGTATTCTGCTGCTGCTGATCATCTCGCCCAAGCAGGCGATGATCTTCGCCGTTATGGTTCTGGCATTGCAGCAGTTTGACGGCAATATTCTCGACCCGAAGATCCTCGGCGGAGCGACTGGCCTTACCTCGTTCTGGGTCATCTTTGCCGTCATAATTATGGGCGGCTCTCTCGGACTGGTGGGCATGTTCATCGGCGTGCCCATCTTCGCCACAATTTATATGGTAACCAAAAACGTGGTGGAAAAGCGCCTCCGCAAGAAAAAACTGCCCGTGGATACCCAAAGCTACAAATAGGCATATCCGCAAAGCTTCCGGCATAAAATGCACCGCAAAGCCCCTTAAAGGCGGTGACTGCCGTGCCCAAACCCTGCTTTCGGCTTAAAACCAAACTGCATTTTGCCCCACCACCGTTTGCTATACGCTTCTTTCGGCGGCTGATACGTCTGCTTATGCTACCTGCGGCTGTTCTGGTGGGACTTTTGCCTCTTCTGCTGTGGCTGCTTTTAAGCCTGCTATGGTGGGAGCTGCCGTTTGATTTTTCCGCCGACGTCCGCTGGTTCACCACGCTTTGTCTGGTGGCCGCACCGTTTATGGCCGGATTTGCGCATTGCCGCTGGCATCCCGCCGCCTCCGTCACTGCCGGAGCGATCGCGGCTTTCTGGCTCTGGCTGCTGGGGTTCTCTCTGTGGCTGGCTTCCTTCGGAGTACCGGTTTGGCAAAAGGCATTCGTTTCGCTGCTGGCCTCCCTGCTGCTGGGCGTGGCAGGAGGAATGTCAGCCCGGCGCATAGAACGCGTTGTACAGACGGAAAGGCAGAAACACCAATCCGTTGCCAAATAATTTTTTTGGAAAAGCTCTTGCAATTTTCGTCTGCCTCTGATATAATGATTTTTGCACATATGCCGAAGTGGTGGAATTGGCAGACGCGCCGGACTCAAAATCCGGTGATGGCGACATCGTGTGGGTTCAAGTCCCACCTTCGGCACCAAAATAAAAGAACCGTCCAAAAAGGGCGGTTCTTTTATTTTGGTGCCGAAG
>DVMH01000014.1 GCA_018715045.1 Candidatus Avidehalobacter gallistercoris | reverse complement strand
AAAGGCAAGGGATTTATACCTTTTCCCTCAAAAATGGGGTTCTACTGCGTAACAAAATGAAAAAAGCAAGTGATAGGCAATTAGCTTTCTCACTTGCTCTTTTCTACACCCTGTACGGCAGCTACCCTATTCCAGTTTGTTAGTTAATACTGTTTTATGAGTAGCTACCGTGCAGAAGCCTTTTTTATATAGGTAAACGCCAGGAAGAAGCTCAATAGCGCGTTAGATGCGCAAAATAGCTTGTCAAGGTGGGGTAACTGTATTAAAATATGCGAGCCAGGTCGAGACAATTCTTGATAAAGCAGATGACGTGCTCTTGTTACTTTTTACCGAAGTAATTGCGGAAGCGTTCGATTGCTTCTGCTGTCTGCTCATGACTTCCAAACGCCGTCAGGCGGAAATATCCTTCGCCGGAGGGTCCGAATCCGCTGCCGGGAGTGCCCACGACGTTTAGCTGCTCGAGCAGCAAATCGAAGAAATCCCAAGATGTCATGCCCGCCGGCGCTTCCAGCCAAACGTAAGGAGAATGCTCGCCGCCGAAACAGGTGAAACCAAGATCAGTTAGGGCGCTCTTGATCAGTTTGGCGTTCTCGCGATAATAGGCGAGTGTTTGCTGTACCTGGGCTTTTCCCTCTGGTGTGTAAATCGCCGCCGCGCCTCGCTGCACGATGTACGGCGTGCCATTGAACTTGGTGGTATGGCGGCGATTCCAAAGGGCGTTTAGCGAAACCTTTTCCCCCGCGGCTGTTTGGCCCATGAGAGCCTTAGGCACCACGGCAAAGGCGCAGCGTGTTCCCGTGAATCCCGCCGTTTTGGAGAAGCTGCAAAACTCGATGGCGCATTCCTTAGCGCCGGGAATTTCGTAAATGCTCTGCGGCAATTCCGGGTCGGTGATGAACGCTTTATAGGCTGCGTCAAACAGCAGCAGCGCGCCCTCACGTTTGGCATAATCGACCCAAGCCGTCAGCTGTTCGCGGTTCAGTACAGTGCCTGTGGGGTTGTTGGGCGAGCATAAGTAGACCACGTCGGTATGAAAATCCGGTGGAACGGCACAAAATCCGTTTGACGCATTGGTGGGCAGAATTTTGATCTCACGCCCGGCCATCACATTTGTATCCACATAGACTGGATAGACCGGATCGGTTATTGCCACAACATTGGCGGCGCCTAAGATATCGCCGATATTGCCGGTGTCACTTTTGCTGCCGTCGCTGATGAAAATTTCGTCCTCATCCAGCGTGACGCCGCGCGCCAGGTAATCATGCTCTAAAATTGCCTGCCGCAGAAAGTCATAGCCCTGTTCCGGTCCATAGCCGCGGAATGTTGCCGCCTGCGCCATCTCATTCACAGCTTCGTGCATTGCGGCCACTACGGCAGGGCAGAGCGGCTGTGTCACGTCGCCGATACCAAGACTGATGATGCCGGCCTCGGGGTGTGCCGCCTGATAAGCCGCCCTCTTCTGGGCAATGGTGGAGAAAAGATAGCTGTTTTGTAATTGTAAAAAGTTTTCATTAATCAAAACCATAGCGTTATCCTCGTTGTAAATTATTAAGCAGGGCAGTTGATGTCTGCCCTGCCTGTTATTATAGTGGATTTTGCCGTCTGCCGCAAGCCCACGCAGTCATGTATTCATAACACATTAGCGCGGCGGCTTGTATATCTTGCCGACAGCGTGTTTCAGGCCGCGCCTGATTTTCAGCACCAGCGGGGGGCGATCCTGCGTTTGCCTTTTATGTTCCGCCGCTTCAGCGTATACGGTCAGCAGGTTTTCGGCCAGCGTTTCATAGCCTTTTTTGGCTACGGACTGGCGCGTGCTTTCGGACAGGCGCTGTTTTTCCGCGGGGGACATGGCTTGATATGCGGATAGCTTCTGTTTCATTTCCATAGCGTTGCGGAACACGAAGCCGTTTTGCCCCTCCGTTACCTGGTCGCCGTTTAAGGGGTCGTATAACTGCAACACTGGCAGTCCGCTTGCCATACCTTCCAGCATGGAGATGGAATTAGTGTCGGAAAGCGAGGCGGTGGCGTAAAGCGAACCCAGCGCCAGATAAGGCGGAATATCGTCGTGCATGACTTTGCCGGGGAAAATGACCCGGTCTGTTATGCCCAGCGCCTCTGCCTGCTTAATCAATCCGGGGCGGGCAGGGCCGTCGCCGACGATCAGCAGCTTAAGCTTATCCTCAGGCGAGACGGCTTGTGCCCAGCAGTCCAGCAGCACGTCGCAGCTTTTCTCCTGTCCGAGCCTGCCCACGAACAGCACGCAGGTGCAGTCCTCGGGGATAGCTAATTTCTCTCGCACGGCGGTCACGTCGGCAGGATTAACTGCGCCGGGAGCAAATTTGTCCAGTTCCACCGGGTTGGGTATGATGTGGACATGTCGGGAAAGTCCCAGCGCATCCACATATTCCTGGCATTTCAGCGATGGCCCGGTGATGGCGTCGCAGTTTTTGATGTAACGCCCAAAGAACTGGTGTGAAAGACTCCGTGCTGCTGGGATAAACGGTTTGGGCGCAATATAATAGACGTAATCGTCATACATGGTGTGCAGGGTGTAAACCAGCGGCACATTATGATGCATGGCCCAGTGCATACCGAAAAAGCCGATGCCGAATTCGGTATGCAGGTGGACGATATCGGGGGCGAAATCCTTAATGTATCGGGCTCGCTCCCGGCTCCACGGGGTGGAGATGGTGTAGCCATAGAATTTTTGGGAGACGAAACCGGGGCAGTAAAGCACGTTGTCGCGAAGGAGGTAATGGCCATAGCTGTTATCGCCGCAGACCACCAGCACCTCATGCCCCAGCCGTTCCAGCCCAACGCGCAGCGCGTGGACGTGCGTCACCACGCCGCTGATGTTGGGCAAATAAGTTTCTGCAAACAGGGCAATACGCATTATCTTTTGCCAGAGCAACCCAAAACGTTGATCATTTTGTGCGCTACAACTTCCTTGATGGCCTCGCGGGCCGGTTTCAGATACTGGCGGGGGTCAAAGTCCTCCGGATGGTTGGCCAGATGCTCGCGCACAGCAGCAGTCATGGCCAGCCGCAGGTCAGAGTCGATGTTGATTTTGCAGACAGCCATTTTGGCGGCCTCGCGCAGCATTTCTTCCGGTACGCCGATGGCGTCAGGCATGGAGCCGCCGTATTGATTGACCTTGGCAACGTAATCCTGCATGACGGATGACGCGCCGTGCAGCACGATTGGGAATCCGGGCAGACGTTTTTCCACCTCGGCCAGAATATCGAAACGCAGCTGCGGCTTGGTTCCGGGTTTAAATTTATACGCGCCGTGGCTGGTTCCGATAGCAATAGCCAGCGAATCGACGCCAGTGCGGGTGACAAATTCCTCTACCTGCGCCGGGTCGGTGTAAGATGAATCGGCGGCGCTGACGTTTACGTCGTCCTCGACGCCGGCCAGACGTCCCAACTCGCCCTCCACCGTCACGCCGAATTGATGCGCGTAATCGACGACCTCCTTTGTCATGGCGATATTATCCTCGAAGCTGTGCTTGGAGCCGTCGATCATTACGGAGGAGAAGCCTCCGTCAATACAGGCCTTGCAGATATCAAAGTCCTCGCCGTGATCCAAATGCAGCGCAATATCCAGCCCGGTATCCTCCATTGCGGCTTCTACCAGCTTTACCAGATAAGTATGCCTGGCGTAGCGGCGCGCCCCGGCGCTCACTTGCAAAATAAGCGGCGAGTTAGTTTCCGCCGCGGCTTCGGTGATTCCCTGAATGATCTCCATGTTGTTCACGTTGAACGCGCCGACGGCATAGCCTCCGGCATAAGCTTTTTTGAACATTTCCGTAGTGTTGATAAGTGCCATTTGCTGAACCTCCGTATGAATTACCTTATATTTTATCATGAAAATTGTCAGATATTTCGGTTTGATAATTCGCCATGGCAGGCGTATATCCTAAACTATTCAAAGGCTATCTCATTTTTTACTACCTTACCGATAACGCGCACCGGAGTTTTGGCCATGTCGTATATCTGTGGCAGGTGGCGGGGATTGGTGGACTGTGGCATTAACGTCACAGTCTGGTCATGACAATAGAACCTTTTGACGGTGGCGTCATTGTCACCGATCATCACCACAGCGATCTCGCCGTTTTCCACCATATCCTGCTTGCGCACGATCAGGATATTGCCTTCAAAAATGTGCGCCGCGTCCATGCTGTCGCCTTTCACGCGCAGAGCGAAGTATTCGTCCGCACTGGAGAGATCGGTGAAGACGCTGCCCTCTACCTGTTCTTCAGCGTAAAGCGGCAGACCGGCGGATATGCGACCCAAAATCGGGATCCGCCGGGTGGGATGATAGGCGTTGAAATCATCCTGCCAGCCCATCAACAGGGCGGGCGTGGTTTCCAGCGCCCGTGCCAGCCGTTCTATATTATCCGGCGGGATGTTGGCAATTATGCCGTTTTCATAGCGTGAAAGTGTCTGGCGGCTTAACCCAACCTTCTCTGATAAATCTGCCAGCGTCAGGCCGCGCTTTTTCCGCTGTGCTCTCAGATTGCTGCCCAAAGACATTGTCATCACCTCGGCTAAAGCTGTCGTATATTTGGAGTATAACATAGATAGTACGTATTATACAACATCTTTTTGGCAAAAACTGGTAAAAATTGCTTGACGAGTGACAAAAGTTGTGTTATATTAGTTGCGTAATAAGCAACTCTTGCGTGCTAAAACTTTATTTTTGGTGCGTAATAGGCAAAATAAATTAAACGCACCAATTTGCAGCGCAGCAAAATCAACGATATATAAAAGGGGGAAAGCAAATGGCGGCACAGGCCAAATTAACACAAAAGGTGGATTTTGATAAGTTGAAGCAATACCGGCAGCTGTGCCGGGAGATAGCTGAGCTGGAGGCGGAAAAACAGGCGCTTGCCGAGGGGAGAGTGCCGTCCAGCTGGCCGGTTGGAGTATATGTGCCAAAAGGGCAGCCGGGTGACCCCACAGGAGAACTGGCCGCCAAAATGTGGCAGCTGGCTGAATTGATTGCGAACAAGCTAAATGAATTGATCACACTTCGCATAGATATCGAGCATACCATCGATGCCTATCCGCCGGAGGACAGAAGAATGCTCCGTCTATATTACATTGATGGGTTGACCTGGGAGAACGTTGCCGGCGAGGTGGGTTACAGCAGCCGTCACTTAAGCCGCAGGCTAAAACGCTTGCAGGCCGCTGCCGAATAATTATTCCGCTACATTGCCAAGGAAGCGTTCCGCCGCCGTAATATCATCCAGACGGTATATCTGCACCAAAAGGCGTCCCTCCTTGATGTTGCATACCAGCTGCACCGGGGATTTGGTATCGTTGCGCCAGCGCAGATCTTTGGAGCCCCAGGCCACGGTGGCGTCGCTGCCGGCCTTGGCGTAGGCCACGGGCAGCGAGTGCGGGTGGCGTTCCGTTATTGTCATGTCCGCTTTAAGCGCCGCCTGATAAACCGTGCTGCTGACCTGGCAGACGCCGCCGCCCAGCCCCGGCACTTGCTTGCCGTCCTCGAACACGATAGCTATGCGATAACCCCTGGCCGCACTGCGTTTGCCCACCGCCCGATTAAACGAAAACTCTTCGCCCGGTTCGATCACCAGACCGTGCAGAGCGCTGGCGGCCAGCAGCAGATTTTGGCTGCGGTTTAGATTTTTCGGATCAAAGGAGGTTATCGCCTCAGACAACAGGGTTACGGGAGGCGTCAGCAGCTTTTGCAGCTGAGGTTCCGCAGCCGCCCAAAGTGCAGTGCTCTCAGCGACCGCTGTTTCGGGCAGATAAACGGAGACGGTCTGTGCCGCTGCGTTTACCTCATATGTAAAGCCAAAGCACTCCAGATAGCTGATGGGTATGCAAAAATTGCCTGCCAGCAGGCGGGGCTGCTCCACCTGCACCTCGGTCACTGCCTGCCAGTGATCGTTTTGCCGCAGGATATGCCATACTTCCGGGCGGCTGGCCAGAAATAGCCGCGCTGTTTTTTCCTCTGCCCAGAGAACTGCGCCCTGTCCGTTTATATTCCGCCAGTAAAGCGGTACGTTGGCTGCTTCGGCCAGCAGGCGTAGCGGCAGATACGGCTCCTCCAGCGTATATGCCACGCCGTTTTCCGTATAATCAAGGCTTAACCAATGTTCCGTTTCATTATAAACATCGCCTGCTTGGGTAACAATGTGCAGCAGCCATTCGTTTTCTGCCGGTTGGGTCTCCGGCAGCATATCTGGCATATCCGGCAAAACCTCCGGTGTGTCAGGCCATACCTCAGCCAGATCCTCAGCGTGGACGGCGGGCGCCAATAACATCAGCAACAGCAGGCAGACAGCAAATTTTCGCATGGGGCTTCCTCCCGTTTTTTCAGCCATATACACTTCCCTCATATTATAGTGCGCACAGGCGGAGAATTTGCGCAAACGGTGTCGGTGGCGTAACGCAAATTGCGGGGTTTTCGGCGCGGATTCGCCGGATTTGCCCAAAAAGCCGAATTAAACGCCTGCGCCTTGCTGTTTCAGCAATTTTTTTGTAAAAAATGCTTGACAAGCCGCCCACCGGCAGGTATAATTTATTATTGCAGTATGAAGGTTTGCTGCGCTAAGGGGTATGGACCATTAACTCAGTTGGTAGAGTAGCTGACTCTTAATCAGAATGTCCACGGTTCGAGTCCGTGATGGTCCACCATTTGATCCATTAGCTCAGCCGGCAGAGCACCTGACTTTTAATCAGGGTGTCCCGCGTTCGAATCGCGGATGGATCACCATACGGCACGTTGGAGAAGAGGTTTAACTCACCAGCCTTTCACGCTGGCATTCATGGGTTCGAATCCCATACGTGTCACCAGCATAAGCCCCTGTTGATCGCAGGGGCTTTTTTAAGAAAGCATAGCTCGCCGGCTAGGCTCAAAAATAATAAAGCGCGTATGGTATTTTGTCTGCCAGACGCGCTTTTTATGTTTTGCCGCGCGGATTTTATTGACGGCAATCTTTAATAATGTTATAATTTTTCTTGTATGGAGAGTTTCTCCGGCAGAATTCCGGAACTCAACAATTTTTTCGTTTTGCGGAAGGAGATGTGTTGATGACATCTGTTATCGTGGTTGGCGCACAATGGGGCGACGAGGGCAAGGGCAAAATAACTGATTACCTCGCCCGCGAGGCTGATATCGTGCTGCGCTGCCAGGGCGGCTCCAATGCTGGGCATACTGTGGTGGTGGGCGGCGTGACGCATGCGTTGCATCTTATCCCCTGCGGTATTTTGAACCCGGATACCATCTGTGTGGTGGGCAACGGCGTGGTGTTGGATCTTAAAGTGGCGCTGGATGAGATCAAAACTCTGGGGGAGCAGGGGATTTTATGCAAGAATCTGGTGATTTCCGAAAAGGCGCATCTGATCATGCCCTATCATTACACGATGGACGAATATCAGGAATCGCTTAAGGGTGATAATAAAATCGGCACCACCAAGCGTGGTATTGGCCCAGCTTATATGGATAAAGCCGCGCGGCAGGGTATTCGTCTGCTGGATTTGATGGAATGGCAGCCGTTTTTGGAAAAGCTGGACTATAATTTGAAAGAGAAAAACGCTGTTTTCGCCAATGCTGGTCTGCCCATAATCGATGAAGCTGCTAAGCATCAGATCATTGAAGAGTATGCCGCTTACCGTGAGCAGATCGCGCCTTATGTGGGCGAGACGGTGTATCGCGTGAACGAGGCATTGGCGGATGGCAAACGTCTTTTGTTCGAGGGGGCGCAGGGGTCGCTTTTAGATATTGACCACGGCACTTATCCCTTTGTTACCAGCAGCAACACAGTGGCTGCTGGCAGCTGTATCGGCGTGGGCATTGGCCCTACCAAGATAGACCGGGTGCTGGGCATTGCCAAGTCGTACTGCACCAGAGTGGGCGCGGGGCCGTTTCCGACGGAACTGGAAGATGAAACGGGCGAGCAGATCCGGCAACTGGGGCATGAGTTTGGCGTTACCACCGGACGGCCGCGCCGAGTCGGCTGGTTCGACAGCCAGGTGGTGCGCTATTCGGCGCTGGTGAACGGCATGACTGATCTTTGCATAACCAAACTGGATATTCTGGATACGCTGCCGGAGATTAAAGTCTGCACGGCGTACAGTTATCAGGGCAAGGTGATTGACCGTATGCCCAGCACGCTGGCGCATCTGGCCGAGTGCACTCCGATATATGAAACGCTGCCCGGCTGGCAGGCTGATACCACTGCCTGCCGGAGCTTCCGGGAGCTTCCTACCAACGCGCAGAAATATATCCTGCGATTGGAGGAGCTGACAGGAATGCCCATTTCCATCGTGGCCGTGGGGGCTGACAGGGAAAGCACTATTGTTCGTAAAGAGATGTTTTAATCAGGCAGTAATAAAAAAATAAATATATAACAGTTATTATTAAGGAGGAGTTTATTGATGGAACGCACTTATATCATGTTAAAGCCGGACGCCCTGAAGCGCGGCGTGGCTGGCGAAATCATTTCCCGCATTGAACGGAAAGGCTATAAAATCGTTGAGGCTAAGACGATGCAGCTGGGCGAGGATATTTTGAAAGAGCATTATGCCCATATTGCTGACAAACCGTTCTTCCCTGAACTGGTGGAGTATATGACCAGCGGCCCGGTGCTGGCGATGATCGTGGAAGGGCCCGATGTGGTGCAGGGTATGCGAATTCTGATGGGCGCAACCAAGTGGGAAGAAGCCGCTCCCGGTACTATCCGCGGCGACTATGCTTTCTGCACAACGGAAAATCTGATCCACGGCTCGGACAGCGTAGAGAACGCCGTAATTGAAATCAAGCGCTTCTTCGGTAAATAAGCCATAAACGAGGGAGTTTTAAGAGAAACTATAACACCGAAAAGAGATAATGCGGAAAGGACGAGAATAATGACTATGCGAGAAACCCTGGCAGCCGCCGGGTACATAAATTTGGGCGAAGTATACGAAAATCTGCCGCCGGTGAAGCTGGTTGAACTGGCTTTGCAGCGCGGTGAGGGTTGCCTTTCCTCCACTGGAGCGCTGGCGGTTGAAACTGGTAAATATACCGGTCGTTCCCCGGAGGATCGCTTCATCGTGGACGATGCGACAACGCATGACACTGTGGATTGGGGCAAGATCAACAAGCCGTTTGACGCCGATGCGTTTGCGGCGCTGCGTGCCCGTCAGAAAGCTTATCTGGAGGGGAAAGACGTTTTCGTTTTTGAGGGCTTTGTGGGTGCTGACCCTACGTACCGTATTCCGGTGCGCGTAATCACTGAATGTGCCTGGGAGAACCTGTTTGTCCGCAATCTGCTGCGCCGCCCCACGGCGGAGGAGCTGGCGGCTTTTCAGCCGGAGGTCACTTTGGTCTGCACGCCTGGTTTCAAAGCTATTCCAGAGCTGGATCATACCAACTCCGAGGCGTTCATTATTCTGAACTTCACCAGCCATGAGATTTTGATTGGCGCGGCCTCTTATGCGGGCGAGATGAAGAAATCCTGCTTCAGCTACATGAATTACATGATGCCGGCGCGTGGCGTTTGTCCGATGCACTGCTCGGCCAACATCGGCAAAGACGGCAAAACGGCTTTGTTTTTCGGCCTTTCCGGCACCGGTAAGACCACCCTTTCCGCCGATCCCAATCGCTGTCTTATCGGCGATGATGAGCATGGCTGGTCGGAAAGCGGCATCTTCAATTTTGAGGGCGGCTGTTATGCTAAGGCAATCAAAATTACGCATGAGACCGAACCGCAGATTTGGGACGCGATCAAATTTGGCTCAGTGATCGAAAATGTGGTGATGGATCCTGAGACGCGTGTGGCTGATTATGACGACGACAGTCTGACGGAGAATATCCGCACGGGCTATCCCGTCGATTTTATTCCAAATGCAGTGCTTTCCGGACAAGGCGGTCATCCCAAGGCCATTATCTTCCTGACGGCGGATGCATTCGGCGTACTGCCGCCCATTGCCAAACTGGATAAAAATCAGGCCAGCTACTATTACCTTTCAGGCTATACCAGCAAACTGGCAGGCACGGAGCGCGGCATCACAGAGCCGCAGGCGACATTCTCCGCCGGATTCGGAGCGCCTTTCCTGCCCCGCGCGGTGGGCGAATACGCCAAGCTGCTGCGGGCTAATCTGCAAAAATATGATACCGAGGTTTATATGCTTAATACTGGCTGGACAGGCGGCCCTTATGGCGTTGGCAGCCGTATGAAGCTGGCCTATACCCGCGCTATGGTGACGGCTATTCTGGACGGAACGCTGGCTGACGTGAAGTTTGAGCAAGACGAGATTTTCGGCCTTTCTATTCCCACCTCCTGCCCTAATGTTCCGGCAGAGGTGCTGAACCCGCGTAACACGTGGGAGAATAAGGCTGCTTATGATGAAGCCGCCAAGAAGCTGGCTAAGCTTTTTGTGGAAAATTTCAAGGGATATCACGCCGTTGATAGTGATATCGTAAACGCTGGTCCTAATGCATAGATCCGAATTGAAAATGGATGTTACTTTGCAAGGGTATCTTCAAGATTTAAGACAGGCAGGTATTGCAGTAGCAATACCTGCCTGTCCTTATGCGCTTCAGTTATTTCTGTTCTGGCATATAACCGGCAGAGAGCGGTTGAAGCTGGTAGGTAGTGATGCTGCACAGCGCTGAGTTCACATCCCGGCGTTTTAAGATGGCCTACAGCTCGGCAGTATGTTTTGCATATTGAAAGCTTCTCCGGCTCCTGTGTTCGCTTGCGCACCAATGGTGAGGCTGCCCTTGGCTTTTTCTGTTTCTATATTGGTATTGATGGCAATATGGCGGATATCTGGCTGTGGGAGCTGGGCGAGATCATATATATTAAGAATTGCTGTCGGAGCTGCGAGCGTAAGTGCAGCGGGAACAGTTGTAATTTATAGCGGAAACGTGGTAAAATAAAAGAGTGGGTAGGCAGCCTGCCCCTTTTGCTATCAAATAACCGAAAAGAGGAAAGAATTATGACCAAAATTGCCATAGCCCAAGTAAACGTTCGCGCAGGGCGGCCGGACTTAAACTACAAAACCATGCTGCGCTATATGCACCAGGCGGCGGAGGCGGGTGCGGAAATATGCGTCTTTCCGGAGCTGGCCATGACGGGCAGCTTCCTTGGCCAGGCGTGGAGCAGCCCTGGCATATTGCACGAATGCCAGCGCTATAGCCAGAAGCTGGTTTCCGCCACCACGGCAACGGGTGAGATGGCCGTTGTTTTCGGCAGTATTGGGCTGATGAAAAATCAAAACGGTGTGGAGCAGCCCGCCAGCGCTATTTACGTGGCGCAGGCAGGACGGCAGATATCCTCGCCCAGCGGCAATTTCAACGTCAAAATTAATGGGCAGAACATCAATTTCGGTCTGCTGACCGAACAGCAGCAGCAGCCGTCGGCGCCTATCGTGCTGCGGTTGGCCACGTCTTTTTTCTTTCATGATAAAACGCCGCAGTTTCACCAGAGCTTTGCGGCCTTTGCTAAAACTTATAATAAGACGCTGGTCTATGCTAACCATGTTGGTGTGCAGGATGCAGGCAAGCCGGTCTATGTTTATGACGGCGGCAGCGCGTTGTTTTCTCCTGGCGGCGAAATGATCGCGGCGGCGAAACAGTTTGCCGAGGAGCTGCTGATAGTGGATACCAGGGCGGAGAACCAGCCGATCGAAATTGCACAAACGGACAGCACGGAGACATTGTATCAAGGTATTGTTAACGCTATCCGTGAATATTCGCTGCATCTTGGAGTTAGCCGCGCGGTCATCGGCATATCCGGCGGCATTGATTCCTGCCTTTCCGCCTGCCTGCTGGTGGATGCGCTGGGGGCGGAAAATGTGCTGGCCATCAATCTGCCTACCCGCTATAACTGCGACGCTACCAAAGAGATTGCAGCCAAGCTGGCGCAGAACCTTGGTGTCCGATACGAAGTATGCCCAATCGAGCAGCTGGTGAATGATACGGCGGATGCTTTGTCGGCTATTAACCTGCAAATGGACGTTCAGATGTTGGAGAACGTGCAGGCCCGTACCCGCGGCGCGGGTATTCTTGCAGCAGCGGCTGCGGCTTTCGGCGGTGCGGTGGTTTGCAATGGCAACAAGAGCGAATTCACCGTGGGGTATGCCACTATGTATGGTGACGCAACAGGATATTTTGCCCCCATTGGGGATTTGTGGAAATGTCAGGTATACGAACTGGCCAAATATGTTTATGATACCACGGCGCGGATACCGATTGCCGCACTGGAGATTAAACCTTCCGCTGAGCTTTCCGACGCACAGAGCATTGAGCAGGGCAAGGGCGATCCTTTGTGTTACGCTTACCACGATTACCTGTTCCGCAGCTGGGTGGAATGGGGAGAGGATATTTCTGATACTCTTACCTATTATAATGACGGGCGTCTGGCCGAAGTCATTGGCTGTGGTATCGAGCAATTAAATGATTTATTCCCTACGCGCAAGAGCTTTATGGATGATTTGGAGCATTGGTGGGGCTTATACAAGGGGCTGGCAGTGGCAAAACGCTTGCAGGCGCCGCCTGTCTTGGCGCTTTCCCGCCGTGCATTCGGCGCGGATCTGCCGGAATCACAGACGGGCTGCTGGCTGGACGGCGAATATTTGCGGCTGAAGGCGCGGGTGCTGGCCAAAGACGATCATCTTTCACTGTGATTGGCGCGGATTGTCGAATCCGGCAAAAATGTTGTTGTAATTGGCGGGCAAATAGTTTATTATTATAATATGGAAAAAGCTTTGTCCAAAGGGCAGAGCGTAAAGAAAATATAAGCAGATGAGAAAGGGAGTTTCAAGATGGCAGATTACAACAAATTGGCTTTGGAAATGCACGAAAAGCATCAGGGCAAAATCGAGGTTGTCAGCAAGGTGGCGGTGAAGACCCGCGACGATTTGAGCACCGCCTATACCCCCGGCGTGGCCGAGCCTTGCCGCCAAATTCGCGATAATGCCGACGACGTCTACAAATATACCGCCAAAGGAAACCTGGTGGCCGTGGTTTCCGATGGCAGTGCGGTGCTGGGCCTTGGCAACATTGGCGCTAAGGCGGCTATCCCGGTGATGGAGGGCAAATGCATTTTGTTTAAGGAGTTTGCCGACGTGGATGCTTTTCCCATCTGCGTGGATACGCAGGACGATGAGGAAATTATCCGCACGGTGAAAAACATTGCCCCGGTGTTTGGCGGCGTGAATCTGGAGGATATTGCGGCGCCCCGCTGCTTTGAAATCGAGCGGCGGCTGAAAGAAGTCACTGATATCCCGATTTTTCATGACGATCAGCACGGTACGGCGGTCTGCGTACTGGCGGCCATTATCAACGCGGCCAAAGTGGTAAAAAAGAATTTCGCCGATTTGACGGTGGTCATCAACGGCTGTGGTGCGGCTGGCAGCGCCATTGCCCGCATTATCCTTGCCATGGGCGTTAAGGGAATGTTCTTGGTGGACATGAACGGTATTCTGAACAAAGAAGTGGCCGAGACTATGCTGAATGATAACCATAAGGATCTGGCTGCTCAAACCAACCATGAGGGCCGCAAGGGCGGCTTGGCTGAGGCGCTGAAAGACGCGGACGTTTTTGTTGGAGTATCCAAGCCTGGTTTGGTGACGACGGAAATGGTGAAGACGATGGCGAAAGACGCGATCATATTCGCAATGGCCAACCCCACGCCGGAAATCTTCCCGGAAGACGCCAAAGCAGGCGGTGCGGCAGTGGTGGGCACCGGACGTTCCGATTATCCTAACCAGATCAACAATGTGCTGGTGTTCCCCGGTCTCTTTAAGGGTGCTTTGGCTGTACGCGCCAGCGACATCAACGAGGAAATGAAGCTGGCCGCTGCCAAGGCTTTGGCCGCATATATTCCGGATTCTGAACTTGACGTGGAGAATATTATCCCCAGCGCGCTGGATAAAAACGTGGCTGCCGTTATCGCGGAAGCGGTGGGCGAAGCCGCCAAAGCCTCCGGTGTGGCGCGTATCTGACAAAAAACTGAAACTGCATAAGGAGGAACAACAATGCGGGAAATTAAAGCAAGCGTTATTGCCGACGCTGTGGAAAAGCTCTGCCTCGACGCGGGATATTACCTGCCGGAGGATGTGAAGCAGGCGCTGGCCGAGGGAAGAGACCGTGAAGAATCCCCTACTGGTCAATATGTGTTGCAGCAGTGCTGCGAGAATTATGAGGTGGCGGCGGAGGAGCAAATGCCGCTTTGTCAGGACACTGGCACCGCTCTGTTTATTATTGAAATGGGGCAGGAGTTGGTTATAACCGGCGGCGGCTTTGAGGACGCCATCAACGAGGGCGTCGCCCGCGGTTATATTAACGGGTATCTGCGGAAATCCATGGTGGCCGAGCCAATTTTTGACCGTACCAACACCAAGGATAACACCCCGGCCGTTATTCATTATGAGATCAAGCCCGGCGACGGTTTGAAAATTACGCTGCTCCCTAAGGGTGGCGGTGCGGAGAACTGCTCGGCCGTCAAAATGCTGCGCCCGGCGGACGGCCTGAAGGGTGTGATGGACTTTGTGGTGGAGACGGTGAAAAACGCCGGCGGCAAATGCTGCCCGCCCGGCGTGGTCGGCGTCGGCGTTGGCGGCACCTCAGATTATGCGGCCTATCTTTCCAAAAAGGCGCTGAACCGCAAAATCGGCGAGCATAACCCGAACCCCCACTATGCCAAAATGGAAGAAGATCTGCTGACCCGTATCAACAATCTGGGCATTGGGCCGCAGGGTTTGGGCGGCGTAGTTTCAGCGCTGGCGGTGAATGTGGAATATTTCCCCTGCCATATTGCCTCGCTGCCTGTTTTCGTTACCATGAACTGCCACAGCCAGCGCCACAGCAGCGTGGAACTGTAAAGGAGGAGAGAAAAATGGCGGATATTATCAAATTGCAGACTCCTCTTAAGGACGAGGACGTGATGAAGCTGAAAGCTGGCGATGTGGTGAGCATCAGCGGCGTTATTTATACCGGGCGCGACGCTGCGCACAAACGGCTGGTGGAATGCCTGGAACGCGGCGAAAAGCTGCCGGTGGAATTGGCGGGGCAAATCATCTATTACGTCGGCCCCTCGCCGGCCAAACCGGGTCAGCCGATTGGTTCCTGCGGGCCGACCAGCTCCTATCGTATGGATCCCTATACTCCGGCTATGCTGGAACAGGGCATGAAAGCTATTATCGGCAAAGGGCCGCGCAATGCCGATGTTATGGAGGCTCTGAAGAAGCATAAGGCCGTATATATGGCGGCTATCGGCGGCGCAGCGGCGGTTATCGCCAAGGCCGTCAAAACCTGCGAGGTTATCGCTTATGAGGACTTGGGGCCGGAGGCGATACATAAGCTGGAGGTGGAAGATTTGATCTGCTTTGTGGCGTGCGACGCTGCTGGCGGCAATATTTACGAAACCGGAAAGCTTCCATATATTAAGGATTGATTCGATTTAACCAGGGAATGGCTCTGTGAGCTGTTCCCTGGTTGTTATTTAACTTGTAAAATGAGTTATATTTGAAAAAAGCGTTGCCATTTCGGTCTGTTTGTCAAGGACATAGAGAAAAGTTTCCCTCATCTCTTTGCGGACAGGTCATTTTCCAGTAGCCGCATGACTTTATCGCTCATGCGCTCTGTGCTTGTCTGGCTGAAATGGAGCGACAATTCATAGGTGGTCTTGCCGATTTTCCGCTTGACGGTCTGCGGCTTCGGGGCGGCGGTGGTTTTCGTGGCTGTTTGTGTGGTTTCCTGCATAGGCTCTCCTTTCTGATTTTGGCAAAAGAAAAAGCAGGAAGTCCTTTTCAAGATTTCCTGTTTGGTAGTGCTGCTGTGAGGGTAGCGGTTATTCCGTTTTCAATGACTGTGTTACGCAATAGAAGCCCATTTTTGAGGGCAAAGGTATAAAATACTGTCTTTGCGATTTTGACGCTTAAAAAGCCTTGTAGAATAGACGTTTCAAGCCGCCTACTGCGCAACAATACAAGGCTTTTTCAAAGTGACAAACTGGGATTTTAGAGTTGGGTGTTTATGCTAAGATACTTGCAACAATAGCAATTGTACCAACTAATAATACTCCCACACTAAATACAATAATCACTTTTTTTACCTTTTTATCCCCTTTGACAGTCGTATCTATTTTATCAGCAAATAAAGCACAAACGATAGCTGCTATCATTAACAACACAGAAAATTTTTCCATACATTTCCTCCACAACTTCTAAATTTTTATTGTCTTTCAATACCGCCATTATATCACTTATCCGGCGCAAACACAATTCCATATCACGCCGTTTGTTCTGCGTCTTAGCTTTGGTTTGCTCCGGCTGTACCGCCTGTTCCACGCACTTCTTGACCGCTTCGGCTTTCTGTACCTCCGCTTTCAAGGTCTGCAAACTGCCGTACAAACGGCTTTTCTTTTGGGTAAGGTCGGCAACCTCGGCGTTTTTGTTTATTAGAGGATAATAATGGTATGTTCCGATAATCAAAGGAGTGACGAACATGAAGAAAGTTATATTAAGCCTTATACTGACGTTGGCGCTGGCGCTGGTCGCGGCAATGCCGGCGTCAGCGGCGGAAACTCTGCCTGTTTTCGTCGAGGGGCAGAAAATCGCTGAGCCTGCGTTGGTAAAAAATGGCGTTAGCTATCTGCCTATGCGGAGCATCTATGAGGCCTTGGGTGCCAAGGTCGATTGGGATGCGAAGAACAAGCGCGTTATTGCCACCGAGCCAAGCGGTATATGGACGGAGATACCGCTTAATGGCGACTGTCTGGTGGTGCATTATTCGGCGCATAGCGATACGACGGCCAGTCTGGAGGAGCGGCGGCCTTTTGCCAGAGGCGGCAAGATCTATCTGCCGGTGCGGCTGGTGTCTGATACGATGGGCTATGATGTGGATTACAACAAGCAGCGCATAGCTGTTTCCGCGCCCCGGTTGACATATAACAGCGCTGACGGCGTCTACACGCTGAATCTGCTTTCCGGTGAACTGACGCTGTCGCAGGCCGGCGGTGCTAAACGGCTGGGCGTGGTGGAAATGCTCTCCACCCGTGGCTTTGGCGCTGTCGAATTGTCTGGTTTCAGTGTGGAGGCGACCCCTGGCGGCAATTACCTGCTCCGCAGCGGCGGCATTCTTTCGGGCGCCCTGACTAACAGCTTGCAGATGTACGCCTGGCTCCCCGGGGACGGTGGTAAAGCCGTAACGGTATACTCGGCAAGCGTATTGGATCCGCTGCCCGCTCCCTGCTGGGCGGAAAATGTGCTTTGGCTGTCTGGTTCCGGCGTTGTCTTTGCTGTTGATGAAAAAAATGATACTGTCACAGAGTATGACATTGCGGACATTTACGGCGAAGAATGTAATTATATGTGCTATTGGACGGACGGCCGGTTTATGCTGCTGGGCGACGGCGCCGATTTTGACGTTTACGACATTAAAACCAAAGAACTGATCGACCTGAAAACAGCCGTGCTTGAGCCGGACATCAAGGCGCAGGTGCAAACATTTATGCAGCAAAACTCCTGGGGCGCGAATACCCCGGAGAAATTTGCCGCGCTGTGGGAAGGCCTGGGCAACACATTTGCCGCTCTTGGTGTGGGTGACGAGGTGGTATATCTGAATTTTGTGAAAGAGGCTGACGGTGTGTTGTATTTTGATTTGATTTTGCATTATTGGGCTGTTGACGCTGAGGGCAAGCCTGCGTCAATATCCGGCGACAAGACGTTTAACATAACCTATGCGCTGCCGTATTAAAGCGGCTGAATCCCTCCGGCATTTTTTGCGGTAGGGGTAGGGATGGGGCGAATCGAGCGTCTCCGGCAATCATTTTTGCCCTGTTTGGCGGAAATCTGTGCGCCGTGTGCGGATTTTTGTTGACTATCCGCGCCGCCGGTGATAAAATGACCGTATATACCAAATCCCTTTGGTGTTAAATTTGATAAAAAAGGGGACGAGACACATGAACAAACTGGAATTTGTCAGCAAGGCTGACCCTGAACTGGCTGCGGCTATCGGTGACGAGCTTTCCCGTCAGCGCAACAAGATTGAGCTTATCGCTTCGGAGAATTTCACTTCATTGGCCGTCATGGAAGCGCAGGGCAGTGTGCTTACCAATAAATACGCCGAGGGTTATCCTGGCAAACGTTATTATGGCGGCTGTGAATTTGTGGACGTGGTGGAAAATCTGGCGAGAGAGCGCGCTAAAAAGCTGTTTGGCGCGGCACACGCCAATGTGCAGCCCCATTCCGGCGCGCAGGCCAATTTAGGCACGTATTTCGCCCTGCTGCAGCCGGGAGATAAGGTGCTTGGCATGAGCTTGGCGCACGGTGGCCATTTGACGCATGGAAGCCCGGTTAATATGTCCGGCAAATATTACAACTTTGTGGCCTATGGCGTGGAACCGGAAACTGAAGTTATCGATTACGACCATGTACGTGAAATTGCCAGAGCCGAAAAGCCGAAGCTGATGGTGGCGGGCGCTTCCGCCTATCCCCGCGCGATCGATTTTGCGGCGCTCTCTGATATTGCCAAGGAGGTTGGCGCGCTGTTCATGGTGGATATGGCGCACATCGCGGGTCTGGTGGCCGGCGGCTGGCATCAAAACCCAGTGCCATATGCTGATGTGGTGACGACGACGACTCACAAAACTCTACGCGGTCCCCGCGGCGGCATGATCCTCTGCGGCGAAGAACTGGGCGCCAAAATTGATAAGGCTATCTTCCCCGGTTGTCAGGGCGGTCCTTTGATGCACGTTATCGCTGGCAAGGCGCAGGCGCTGGGCGAGGCGCTGCACCCCAGCTTCAAGGAATACGGCAAAAACATTCTGGCCAATGCGCAGGCTCTGGCCGAGGGGCTCAAGGAGGCAGGTTTCCATCTTGTTTCCGGCGGCACGGATAACCATCTGATACTTGTTAACCTGACCAACAAAGGCATCACCGGCAAATACGCTGAAGCGCGGCTGGATTCTATCGGTATTACCTGCAACAAAAATGCGGTGCCGTTTGACCAGGAGAGCCCGTTTGTCACCAGCGGTATCCGCTTGGGCAGCCCGGCTATGACTACCCGCGGCTTTAACACCGACGCTATGCGTCAGGTGGCCAAGGCGATTGATCTGGCTCTTTCTTATGGTGAGGATGAGGCCAAACTGCAACAGGCGGCAGGCATCGTGAAAGAGCTTTGCGCTGCTTATCCGCTCTACCCGGAATTGGGTTGATTTAATTAGTCGGTTTTGGGGGTGGCTTTGGCAAATGCGCGAATCATGGGACGAATATTTTATGCGGCTGGCGCACCAGGTGGCGACACGGACGACATGCCTGCGCCGTAGCGTGGGCGCGGTGGCTGTAAGCCCGGATCATCGTATTCTTGGCACGGGCTATAATGGCGCTTTGCCTGGCGCGCCGCATTGCGACGAGTTGGGCGGCTGTCTCAGAGAGCAGCTTGGCGTGCCCTCTGGCCAGCGGCAGGAGATTTGCCGCGCTCAGCACGCTGAGGCCAACATCTGCAATTCGGCCGCTAAGCACGGTATCTGCCTGGACGGCGCGATCATTTACGTTACCAATCAGCCCTGCACCACCTGCGTCAAGGCGATGGTTACCAGCGGCATCCGCCGCGTAGTGTTCGACGGTTCTTATCCCGACGAGCTGGCCTGCGAGCTGGCGGCGCAGGCGGGTATGGAGCTGATTAGTATGGCCAGACTGCGAGAACTGGCAGATGACTCTCTAAAAGAGTAGTTTTTGAGGTACGATATGCAAGATAAAAGGAAAATCCTGCTGATTTTCGGTACCCGTCCGGAGGCTATCAAAATGGCGCCGCTGGTGCGGGAGTTGCAGGCGGACGCGCGCTTTGAGGCCAAGGTGGCTGTCACTGCTCAGCATCGCGAAATGCTGGATCAGGTTATGGAGTGCTTCGGTATCAGCGCGGATTATGATTTGAACATGATGCGTCACGGTCAGACGCTGGCCGATATCACCGGGCGGGCTTTGACAGGGCTGCAGGCTATTATTGCAGAGGAAAAACCGGATGTGGTGTTGGTGCATGGCGATACTACAACTACATTTGCGGGTGCGCTGGCGGCCTTTTATGAGCAGACTCCAGTGGGGCACATTGAGGCGGGGCTCCGCACCGGTGATAAATATGCCCCCTATCCGGAAGAGATCAACCGCCGTCTGACCGGGGTGTTGACCGACTATCATTTTGCGCCAACGGAGACTGCGCGGCAGAACCTGTTGGCTGCGGGGGTGCCTGACGCGAACATATACGTCACCGGTAACACAGTGATTGATGCGCTGCTGCAAACGGTGGCGTCAGGCTGCGATTTGACCGGATATGTCGGCGGCGGAGTGGATTGGAGTAAGCGCATTCTTCTTCTGACCTGTCACCGCCGCGAGAACTGGGGCGAACCCATGCGGCAGATCTTTGGCGCGGTGCGGCGGCTGGCGGACGAGTTTGCCGGGGATTTGGAAATCATCTGTCCGGTACATAAGAATCCGCTGGTGCGCGAGGCGGCGGCGGAGTTTTTGTCAGATGTTCCCAACGTGCATTTGATCGAGCCGCTGGAATACCGCCCATTCAGCAAGCTGATGAGCCTTTCTTATTTGGTTGTCACGGATTCCGGTGGTATGCAGGAAGAAGCCCCTGCGCTTGGCAAGCCCGTGCTGGTGCTGCGCGAGGTGACGGAACGCCCGGAGGCGATTGCGGCGGGCACGGCCAAGCTGATTGGTAACGAGGGCGAATCGGTATACCGGGGTATCAAAGAACTGCTGACCGACGAGGCGGCCTATCATGCGATGGCACACGCCGCCAATCCGTATGGCGACGGCCACGCAGTGGAGCGCATCTGCGATATTCTGGCGCGGGTTCTGTAAGGCGGGAGGCGTTTTGATGCCTAAACCGAAAAAAGGAGAACAACAGCAGAAAGAGCCCTATAACATGGAAGAGACAGCCCCGGTTATGCCGGGGCCGCTTTCCGGTAAGGCGAAAATTACGCTGAACTCTGCGCGCTCATCCTCGTGGCAGGTGCTGCTGGGTTTCGGCGTCAGCTTTGCTGTGCGGGTGGGCTTTTTGGGTTTCTGGCTGGGCGGCTGGATTGACCGGCGTTTTCTTGGCGATACGGGCTACGGCGCGCTGCTGATAATTCTTTTGGTCATCGGTTATTCGTTTTATATGCTGTATCAGGACGTTATGCGGCAGGATAAGCGGCAAAAACGGCTGGTTGCCGAGGCGCTGCAAAAGGAACAAAAGAAGCAGGCAGAGAAGAATTGATAAAAAACTTTTGTAAACCATCAATTAGCTCTTGCGTTTTATCCGCGGTTTCTGTATAATATAAAAAGCAAGGTGGGTTTGTTTGCAATATTTGGGAACAATACCCGTCATTCAGGCTGTCTTTCATTTCGTTTGATAATGAGGATTCAATATGCAGGATATCCTATTTTCGATAATGCTGGGCGGCGCGGCTGGCGCAGTTTGGGCGGCGCTGGAAGTCATAGTGTTCTTCATCGGTTTGCGCCGGGCGGCCAGGCGTGCTGAACAGGAGCTTGCCGGGGGCGCAGATGTTAATAGCGTTAATAAACGCCAGAATATATACATTATGCGCTTCTTTATTGGCAAATATGTGCTGAATGTAGTGCTGCTGCTGGCGTTATTTCTATGCCGGAACTTGCTGCCTTACAGCTGGGAGATTATTCTGCTTTCCGCCGGTATCGTGTTGGCTTTGATGTCGCAGGTTTTGATTGTCCGCTTTGGCGTGGGCAAAAAGCAGCGTTGATAATTGTTTTTTTAGAATTGCTTTTTAAGGGTTGGCTTGATTTTGTTGAATGTAAAGTTTTGGCTTTTGCATTTATAAAAGTTTGCAAGGAAAGGAGGCAGTTTTATGTCGCATGGCGGTGCTTTGTTTGAAATCGGCCCGATTCAAGTGACCAGCGTGATGACCACATCTCTTGCCATTACCGTGATTGTCAGCGCGATTGCGATTTTGGGTACGCGCAATCTGAAGGTGAAAAATCCTGGCCGCGGCCAGAAGACGCTGGAATATATTGCCGGGGGATTAAGAGATTTCTACGCTCAGATCCTGGGTAAAGAAAGGGCTACGGCCTTTATGCCGGTGTTGGGCACGATGTTTATTTTTATTTTGCTGTCAAATTACAGCGGCCTTTTACCGGGCGCAGGCAAAATTCCGGGCTTTCAGCCTCCCACGGGTCATCTTGGTACGACGGTGGGTTTGGCGATGATTACGTTCTTCACTGTGCATATCAGCGGTTTCAGATATAACGGTGCTCATTATCTTGGGCGTTTTGTGAAGCCAGTGTTCTTTATGTTACCATTGCTGCTGCTGGAAGAGGTTATTCACCCGTTGTCGCTTTCTTTGCGTCTATACGGCAACATCTACGGCGAAGAAACGGTGTTGGAGAAAATCAGCGAACTGATCCCGCTTTTGGCGCCCGCCATTATTATGGGTCTGAGCCTTTTGTTCGGCTTCATTCAGGCGCTGGTGTTCACAATGCTTTCGGTGATCTACATCGAAGAGGCTACGGTCTTGGAGGAATAGGGCCGTCGTTCAAACAAAGTTTTCTCGTTTTTACTTATTTAATATAGTCTTAAATTCGGCGTTTTTGTGCGGCCGGGTTTGGAAAGGGGGTTTCCGGTATGGGTATAGCAGAAGCAATTGTTGCATTGGCTGCTGCGTTGGCTATCGGTCTTGCCAGCATGTTCCCGGCATATGG
>DVMH01000013.1 GCA_018715045.1 Candidatus Avidehalobacter gallistercoris | reverse complement strand
GCCGGTGGTGACTGAGCAGCCATCCAAAGTTGTTCCTGTCAGTGTGACGCTTTCCGGCGCTCAGGCGGAAGGCTACGTTATCTCGCGTATTGTGGTGGATGCCCCGGTGGCCACTATCTTCTGGGCTCAGTCGGCATTGGATACGGTTGATTACGCCTACACCTCAGCTGTCAACATTGCCGACGCCAAGGGCAATGTTACGCAGGAGGTGACGCTCCTGAATGCTAATGGTCTGAGTTTTGACCGCGAGCAGGTTTACCGCGTCGTGGTGACGATCGAGCCGGAGGCGGTTCGCACGGTGGACGACGTAGCGATCACAATTGTTAATCAGCAGCCCGCCCTGAACTATCAGCTGGCGGAGCTGACGTGCTCGGTAACAGTGCGCGGACCGGCCTCGGTGGTAGGATCTCTTGACGCAGCGGACATTGAAGCGCGGGTAGACGTGGACGGCTTGGGCGCGGGCGAACACCGTGCTGCTATTCAGGCGGTGACCTCGGCTAACGCTACAGTGGAGGCTGTGGAACCGTCCAGTATGCTAGCTCATATCAGTGCGAAATAAATTGCTTTATATCAAACGACGGCTGTGCCGAGAGCATAACCGTCGTTTTTTGCTGCCATAACATTTGCCCGTATCTCTGCATATAATGCCGCAAAAGGCAGAACAATTGGGGTGACTTATGGCAATTTATGTGGTGCAGGCTGGTGACAGTGTGGACACGATAGCGCAGAATACCGGGGTGGCGGTGGAGGATATTATTTTTGCCAATCAGCTGTTGTATCCGTATCGGCTGGCGTTGGGGCAGGCGCTATGGCTGCCGGAAGAACAGAATGAGCCAGAATTTGGCAGAACGATAAACACCAACGGCTACGCTTATCCGTTCATTGACGAGTATGTTCTTGCACAAAGCCTGCCGTATTTGAGCTCGCTTTCAATTTTCTCCTATGGCTTTACCCCGCAGGGAGAGTTGGTGCCGCCCAGTTTCTGGTCAGACGAACCGCTGATCGCCGCGGCGCTGGCTGCCCACACCCGTCCGGTGCTGACGCTGACGCCGTTTGGGCCAGACGGTATGTTCAACAACAACCTTATATCCCAAGTGCTGGCGGATGACGCTGCCCGCACTCGTCTGAACACTGAAATCGTTAGCGTAATGCAGGCCAAGGGTTATCTGGGGCTGGACGTTGATTTTGAGTATATCTACGCCGAAGACCGTGATTCGTTCACTGCCTGGGTGGGGGAGCTGGCTGAAGCTATGCACGCTAACGGGTTTACTATTTCGGTTGCTGTTGCCCCAAAGACATACGCCGGGCAGCCGGGTCTGCTGTATGAGGGGCAGGACTACGCTGCGTTGGGCGCGCTTGTGGATTATGTGCTGGTGATGACATACGAATGGGGTTATACGTACAGCGAACCGATGCCGATCGCACCGCTCAATTGGGTGCGCCGTGTGGTGGAATATGCCGTGACGGAAATTCCGGCGGAGAAAATCGACCTTGGCATTGCCAATTACGCTTATGACTGGACTCTTCCCTATGTGAAAGGCGAAACGGCGGCCAGAAGCTTCGGGATTGTAGAAGCCATGCAGCAGGCGGCTGAGGTAGGGGCAGAGATCATGTTCGACGAGGAGGCATACTCGCCTTATTATAATTATACGGCGGGCGGTGTGGAACATGAGGTTTGGTTTGAGGATGTGCGTAGTCTTTCCGGCAAGCTCGCGCTGATTGATGAGTTTGGGCTGCACGGCGGCGGCTGGTGGCAGATTATGCGGCTGTTCCGGGCGGGCTGGTTGACGCTTGTCAGCAAATTCTCTGTCGCAAAGGGTGATTTTTAAGCAGCTTGTGTACATTGTAGATCCAACAAAAATCACGGCACCGTCTTTACTATTTCCGCGAAAAATGGTATAATTGTTTTTACGTTATCATTTGCAGTGTGAGAGAGTATGAAAGAGGTGTAGAAATGTCTTATACGCAAGAAATTTATCAGCTCGTTGCGGCAAAAAACCCGCATGAACCGGAGTTTTGTCAGGCTGTTAAGGAGGTTCTCGATTCCATTGAACCGGCCATTGCCGCCAAAGAGCAGAAATATCGTGAGGTAGCTCTGCTGGAGCGTCTGGTTGAACCGGAACGCACGGTCTCTTTTCGTGTGCCTTGGGTGGACGATAACAATGTTGTGCACGTCAATAAGGGCTACCGTGTCCAGTTCAGCAGTGTCATAGGGCCTTTTAAAGGCGGACTGCGTTTCCATCCATCAGTCAATCAGAGCATTTTGAAATTCCTGGGTTTTGAGCAGATTTTCAAAAACTCTCTGACTGGCCAGCCGATTGGCGGCGGCAAGGGCGGCTCGGATTTTGATCCCAAAGGCAAGTCCGACCGCGAGGTGATGACGTTCTGTCAGAGCTTTATGACGGAATTGTTCAAGTATATCGGCGCTGACCGCGATGTGCCAGCTGGTGATATCGGCGTGGGCGGCCGCGAAATTGGCTATCTTTATGGTCAGTATAAACGGCTGACCGGTCAGTATGAAGGCGTGCTGACTGGCAAAGGTCTGACGTTCGGCGGTTCACTCGTGCGCATGGAGGCTACGGGTTTTGGCCTTATTTATATGCTGGAAGAGCTTATGAACCACCGCGGCGAGCAGCTGGCAGGCAAATGCGCCGTTGTTTCCGGCAGCGGCAACGTCGCCATTTACGCCGCGGCTAAGGCTGAGGCCAAGGGCATGAAAGTTATAGCCATGAGCGATTCTAATGGCTATGTTTATGACCCGCAGGGTATTGATATTAATGTGATTAAAGAGATCAAAGAGGTGCGCCGGGGGCGTATTAAGGAGTATGCTGCGCAAATTGACCGCGCCGAATATGTGGAGGGTAAGAGTATCTGGAATCTGCCCTGTGAGATAGCTTTGCCCTGTGCCACACAGAATGAGCTGACGCTTTCGGATATGCAGGCGCTGTATACCAACGGTTGCCGTGTCGTGGCCGAGGGCGCCAATATGCCTACCACCCGCGAGGCTACCGATTACGCAATTTCGAAAGGTATTGTGTTTATGCCGGGCAAAGCGGCTAATGCGGGCGGCGTGGCTACTTCGGCTCTGGAAATGGCGCAGAACAGTATGCGTTTCAACTGGACGTTTAAAGAAGTTGATGAGCGTTTGCAGCAAATTATGGCCAGCATTTACCAGAAAACCGCTGACGCGGCTATGCGCTATGGCAGCCCGGATAACTATGTGCTTGGCGCAAATATTGCGGGCTTTGAGAAGATTGCCGAGGCGATGTTGGCACAGGGTATTTGCTAACACAGAAGCGGCAAAATTCAATTTCCGTGCATCGCACAGATGGTGAGCTTGAATAATTTATTACCCGCGAAATTTAGCTGAGATCATGGAGCGGAAATGTTTTATTCGGGCTATACTAAATAAAAAGCACCTGTTAACAGGTGCTTTTTATTTAGTATAAAATTTAGTTCTGACCGACACCCTGACCTTTTTCCCGATGTCGTTGATAATAGCGCATAATACAGGAGAGGGTAAAGTTTAAAACGAAGTAGAGTAAAGCGGCGAAGCCGAACAGCAGGCACATCTCGCTGAAAGTGACCGGATGGCCGGTATATGTGTATAGCTTCGACATCAGATCTTTGGTATTGAACAGCAGCTCGCCCACCGCTACTTGCGCCAGGAAAGATGTGTCCTTGATGACAGTGATGATCTGGCTCATCATCGTCGGAATAATTCGGCGGAAACATTGCGGCAGAATGATGTACCAAAGTGTGCCAAAGAATGTGAAGCCTTGGCTTTGCGCCGCTTCAAACTGCCCTTTGGGAATGGCGTTCAGACCGCCGCGCACGATCTCTGCCATCATGGCCGAGGTAAACAGCACATAGGCGCAGCATACACGCTGAAATGCCGTGGGAAAAGGCGCCGCAATAAAGCAGACAAACACCCACAGCAGATTTGGCGTGTTGCGGAAAACCTCGATATAAAAGCCTGTGATGTATTTCAGAATGAATTTGTCATAATTGCGGATAAGTCCCATAACTGTGCCGATAATGATGGAAAGTATGATGCTTATGCCCGCCACTTTCATCGTCATGCCAAAGCCGGCCATAATGTAGCGCAGGTTGTCTGGCGTGAATACTGCGTTAAAAGCTTCTGTCATGCCAAGCCCTCCTCAACCTTTTCCAACTGTTCCGTGGTTTGGATATCACGTTTCTTCAGGCGGTCTTCATAACGCCGCGCCCATGTGGTCAGGGGGAAGCACAGCAGGAAATATAAAAATCCGCACAGCAGATACGACGGACCATAGCTCATGTTGCCGTTGGTGGCAAAAGCGTTGGCACGATACATCAAATCGCCGCCCGCAATCATAGTGACTATGGAGGTGTTTTTAACCAGGTTGACCATCTGGTTAACCATTGGTGGCAGTATGATTTTGATCGTTTGAGGCAGGATGATCAGCATCATCGTCTGTATGTAGGTGAAGCCCTGGCTTTGCGCCGCCTCAAACTGCCCCTTGGGAATACTGCCGATACCGGCACGTACGGCTTCCGACATATACGCGCCCGTGTAAGTGCCGACGCAGAGGATGCCAATGGTAACCTGCGAGAGGGCAATGCCCGCGTAGGGCAGGGCATAAAACACAAAAAACACCTGAATCGCCAGCGGCGTGTTCTGGAAAAATTCTACATACACCCTGGCAATTATGCGTATCAGCCGGTTATGAGAGGTGGACATCAGGCCGAAAATCACACCAAGCGCTAATGCCAGCGCCAGAGCAAAAACGGCGATTTCCAGCGTGGTCACAAAAGCGCTGGTAAATTTTGGCCATTCAGCCAGCAGAGACTGCCAGCGCCACAGTTCCGAGATTTGCTGTATCATAAAAGGATTCCTCCTTGAACGTCTGGATATGAAACTCCGTCAGCAGCGTCCGGGTATAAGCTTGGGCGCTGCTGACGAAGGGGAGGCGAGCCTCCCGCTTCGGCTAAAATTTCAATTATTCTTCAAAGGAGGCTACCACGCCGTTATCAGCAATGATCTGAGCCATTGTGCCGTCTTCCAGCCAGCCGGTGATCAGGTTGTCCAGATACTCAGCCCATTCAGTGTTGTCTTTCTTGGTGGCAATACCATATTCCTGCGGCGAGAAACGTACGCTCTCCAGAATGTGATTGGTATCATCCACATAGCCAG
Organism: Candidatus Avidehalobacter gallistercoris; assembly: GCA_018715045.1. Classification (GTDB taxonomy): domain Bacteria; phylum Bacillota; class Dehalobacteriia; order UBA4068; family UBA4997; genus Avidehalobacter; species Avidehalobacter gallistercoris. The sequence continues at coordinate 11,649 of DVMH01000013.1, read as the reverse complement.
CGAGGATAGAGCCGTCTACGCAGAAAGCGTCAACGCGGCCGGCATCCAGTGCAGCTTTGATTTCGGGATAGGTAGCCAGCTCGGAGAAGTTGGCGTCGGTCAGCGTAACATTCTCTTCAGCGGCGGCTTCGGTCAAAGCTTTCATCGAAGTGGAGCCGGTGGAAACGCCGATGATCTTGTCAGCCAGGTCGGCAATATTCTCGATACCGCTGTCTTTCTTCACCAGCAGGGATACTGCGTCAGTGTAGTAGGGAGTGGTGAAGTTCCAGCTCTGCTTGCGTTCTTCGCTGATGGTAAAAGTGGCTGCCACCATGTCGATGTCGCCCGAATCAAGCAGCTGACCGCGGGTGGCCGCGGTTACCGGGGTAAATTCAACCTTGTCAACGCCCAGTTCTGCGGCAATTTTGTTAGCCAAGTCAATTTCGATACCGGAGTAGGTGTTGTCGGCCGTGTTCAAAAGACCAAAGCCGGGCACGTCGGTTTTTACGCCTACTTTCAGAACGCCTGATTCAGTGATATCAGCAGGAGTGCGCCCGGATGAGGCGCCGCCGCCGTTATCTTCTCCGCAGGCGGCCAAAGCGAACAGCATGGTTACAGATAAGAGCAATGCAAACAATTTTTTCATGATTCCTTTTCCCCTTTCAAATAAAAAAGTTTTATTCCTGCACGGCGTCAGTGCCGCGTCAAGCTATAATAAGTTTATTTCAAGATTTTGCTCAAGAACATTTTGGTGCGGTCATGCGTTGGGTTTTCAAAAAAATGCTCCGGCGAACCTTCTTCCAGGATACGCCCGTCGTCCATGAAGATGACGCGGTCAGCAACCTGGCGGGCAAAGCCCATCTCGTGCGTTACCACCACCATAGTGATATTTTCCTGTGAGAGCTTGATCATTACGTCCAACACTTCCTGTACCGTTTCAGGGTCAAGCGCCGAGGTCGGTTCGTCGAACAGAATGATTTTGGCGCGTGAGCACAGCGCCCGGGCAATTGCCACACGCTGTTGCTGGCCGCCTGAGAGGGTAGAGGGATATACGCCCGCTTTTTCACGTAAGCCCACGATATCCAGATACTTGTAGGCTAGCTCCTCTGCCTCGGCTTTGGGCACTTTTTGCAGCTTGATGGGCGCCAGCGTCAGATTTTGCAGCACGGTTTTGTGCGGGTAGAGATTGAACTGCTGGAACACCATTGCTGTGGAGTTGCGGATAATTTCAGTTTTGTTTTTGTGCGTCAGCTTGGTGCCGTTTATGTATACCTCGCCGGAGGTCGGCTCCTCCAAAAAATTCATACAGCGCACAGTGGTGCTTTTGCCGCTGCCGGAAGGGCCAATGATGACCAGCTTCTCGCCCTCGGCCACCTCAAGGTTAACGTCCTTTAAGACATGCAGATTGCCAAACGATTTATTGACGTTTACCAGTTTTATCAAGGTTAAAACCTCCCTTAACATACCTGAAAAAGAGAAAAATGGCGCAACAAAACTCCCTCGCAGGACGGGAACGCCATTGTTCCCGACGGAGAAAGAATCATCCGCCACCTAATTTAATTTTATTAACGATATTAAATATTATACATGATATTTCCCTTTAAGTCAACCCTCACCGGCTCACTATTTTTTAAATATTGCTGAAAAGAGCAATGATTGATAAAAATAACTGCCTGCTGCAAAAATATATAAAAACAGAGAGCCTGTGCGTAGCAGGCTCTCTGAAATATGAATTATAGGGAGGCGTTATGGAAAAATGAAGAATTGCCTTTCATTCAATTTAGTCAATTTAATAGGTAAAGAATTGAGACCAGTAGGGTGTGCCGTTCACTACAGTATAGCCCACGCCGATTTTGGTATAGCTGGCTTTTAAGATGTTGGCGCGGTGGCCGGAGGAATTCATCCAGTCTTTCATGACGGCGGCAGGTGTCTGCTGGCCGTAGGCAATATTCTCGCCTGCGCCGCGATAGCTGACTCCTGCTTCTTGCAGAGCCGTGAAGCAGGAGGTGCCGTTTGGCCGGGTGTGTGAGAAGCTCTGTGCGGCTTCCTTGGCACGCACCTGTGCTGCGGCGGAAAGACGGCTGTCCAGCGTTACCGGGGATAAGCCCTGCTTGGCACGTTCCTGATTGACCAGCGTTACCACCTGTTCTATGTAAGAACTGTTGGTGTTGGTGGAAGAGTCAGGCGTGGTTGGTGTGTCAGGCGTGTCAGGTGTGGTGGGGGTAGATGGTTTGGTAATTTCCTGCTGATTCCCGCCGCCGATCTTGTCCATTATCTGCTGCCAGAAATCCTGACTGTTTTGGGTGGTGGAGCCGGGTTTGGTTATGCTGCCGCTTTGCCAGCAGCTGCTCCAGTTATAGTTCCACCAGTTTTTGGTTATCTGATACGGGTAGCTGTAGGCGAACGCCGTGCTGCACAGCGCCAGTGAAAGGGTAAGCACCAGGGCGATCGCGATAATTTTTTTTGTCCATGACTTTTTCATAATGGTCACTCCTTTTGTTTTTTTTCCAGTATAAACTGGCATTACCGTTAAATTCAATGGTAATAACTGGCAATGCCGGTGGTATATGGTGAAAAGGATGCTTTTTTGCCATGTATTGCCAAGGCTGGCGCTATCTGGAGGTGCGTTTTCGGCAAGTTTGGCCGCGGGTTGGTTGTATGGATGATATTCCACTTTTCTTGCGCTATTCTAAAATAATAAAAGTGCAAGATCGTTGCATATGCGAGTTGACTGATCACACTGCAGATACCGCTGTTTCGTTTTTATATGATATTTTATTGACAAATCATACTTATAAAGATTATAATTATATAATTAGCTGCAAACGTCGTAATCCCCTGCTTGCCAGGGGTTCAGCATAGAGCAAAGGAGGAAAATATATGAAGAATTACGACCGCTACCAAAGGGGCTATTTCATGCCGCCGGTAAACGAGATGAAATGGGCAAAAAAGGAGTATATTGACCATGCTCCCGTGTGGTGCAGCGTTGATTTGCGCGATGGTAACCAAAGCCTGATTGTTCCGATGAGCCTGGAAGAAAAGCTGGAGTTTTTCAAGCATTTGGTGCGTATTGGCTTTAAGGAGATTGAGGTCGGCTTCCCGGCTGCCAGCGAGACGGAATACGAGTTTCTGCGCACCCTGATTAAGCAGAACCTGGTGCCGGATGACGTGACACTGCAAGTGTTGACGCAGAGCCGCGAACATATCATCAAAAAGACGTTTGAAGCGCTTGATGGCGTTAAGAACGCTATCGTGCATTTGTATAATTCCACCAGCGTGGCGCAGCGCGAGCAGGTTTTCCGCATGGAGAAGCCGGAAATTATCAAAATTGCCACCGATGGCGCGGAATTGCTGAAGCAATATGCCGCCGAAATGCCTGGCAATATTCGTTTTGAATATTCACCGGAGAGCTTCACCGGTACTGAGATGGAATTTGCGCTGGAGATATGCAACGCCGTGCTGGACGTTTGGCAGCCCACGGCTGAAAAGCCGGTTATCATTAACTTGCCAGCCACAGTGGAGATGAGCCTGCCGCATGTCTACGCCAGTCAGATCGAATATATGAGCGACAATTTAAAGTATCGCGATAACGTGATTCTCTCGCTGCACCCGCACAATGACCGGGGCTGCGGCGTGGCAGATTCAGAGCTGGGAATGCTGGCTGGCGCCGACCGTATCGAGGGTACGCTTTTCGGCAACGGCGAGCGCACTGGCAACGTGGATATTGTGGTGCTGGCGATGAATATGTTTTGCCACGGGATAGATCCCCAGCTCGATTTCAGCGATATTCCGTCCATCACCCGCGTGTATGAGAGAGTGACGCGTATGCATGTATATGAGCGCCAGCCGTACAGCGGCCGTCTGGTGTTTGCCGCGTTCTCCGGCTCGCATCAGGACGCTATAGCCAAGGGCATGAAATATCACGAGGAAAATAATCTCTATGGCTGGTCTGTGCCATATTTGCCGCTTGACCCGCACGATGTGGGGCGCGAGTACGAGTCCGACGTTATCCGTATCAACAGCCAGAGCGGTAAGGGCGGCATCGGTTATCTTATGCAGACCAAATATGGTTTTAATATGCCGCAGGTTATGCGCGAAGATTTCGGCTATGCGGTCAAGAGCGTTTCCGACCATCTGCATAAGGAGCTTTCGCATGAAGAAATTCGCGATATCTTCCTCTCGCAGTATGTTAACATTGACACGCCGCTCAGCTTTGGCAAGTATTCTTTCATGGATAAAACCATTATGTACGCCGATATCGAGCTGAAGCTGGACGGTAAAACTACCCGTATGCATACCAGCGGCAACGGGCGTTTGAACGCCGTTACCAAGGCTCTCAAGCAGCTTTTGGATCGTGATCTGCACGTGCTGACATACGAGGAACATGCCTTGAATACCGGCTCCAACTCGCAGGCCATTGCTTATGTTGGCGTTTACGGCGACGACAAAAAAGTCTACTGGGGCGCAGGCATTGACAACGATATTATCGATGCTTCCATGAACGCACTGCTTAGCGCCGTGAACAGGCTTTATACAAACGCATAAATAAAAGAGGTGTATTTTATGGGAATGACAATGAGCCAGAAAATTCTGGCCGCTCACGCTGGGTTGGAAAGCGTTAAGCCCGGCCAGCTGATTATGGCCGACCTTGACCTTTGCCTTGGCAACGATATTACGACCCCTGTTGCCGTCAATGAGTTTGAAAAGGCCGGCTTTACCACTGTTTTTAATAAGGATAAGATCGCGCTGGTTATGGATCACTTCACACCGAACAAGGACATCAAGGCGGCTGAGCAGTCTAAACAGTGCCGCGAATTTGCTGCCAAGCATGACATTACGCATTATTACGACGTTGGCTGCATGGGCGTGGAGCACGCGCTGCTGCCGGAAAAAGGTCTGGTCACTGCCGGTGAGCTGGTTATCGGCGCGGATTCGCACACCTGCACCTATGGCGCGCTGGGCGCGTTTTCCACTGGCGTTGGCAGTACCGATCTTGCTGCGGGCATGGCTAAGGGTAAGGCATGGTTCAAAGTGCCGGAGGCGCTGAAATTTGTGCTTACAGGCAAGAAAAGCCCTTATGTCAGCGGTAAGGATGTTATCTTGCATATCATTGGTACTATCGGGGTTGATGGCGCGCTGTATAAGTCGATGGAGTTCACTGGTCCAGGTCTGGCTGAGCTTTCGATCGACGATCGCCTGTGCATGGCCAATATGGCGATTGAGGCGGGCGGCAAGAACGGTATCTTCGAGGTGGATGAGGTAACGCTAGCCTATCTGAAAGAGCGCGAGATTAAAAAGCCTATGGTTTATCAGGCTGATCCGGACGCAGAATATGCCGCCGTCTACGAGATAGATTTGGGCAAAATCAAACCTACAGTGGCTTTCCCTCACCTGCCGGAGAATACAAAGACTATCTATGAAGTTGGCGATGTTAAAATCGACCAGGTGGTTATTGGCTCATGCACTAACGGGCGGTTGAGCGACATGGCCGTGGCTGCCCAGATTTTGAAAGGTAAAAAGGTGGCCAAGGGCGTGCGCGCCATCATCATTCCGGCCACTCAGCTGATTTACAAACAGTGTATTAAGCTGGGCTATATCGACATTTTTCTTGACGCGGGCTGTGCCGTCAGCACGCCTACCTGCGGTCCATGCCTGGGCGGTTACATGGGTATCCTGGCGGATGGTGAACGTTGCGTCGCCACCACAAACCGCAACTTTGTCGGACGCATGGGCCATACCGGTTCTGAGGTTTATCTGGCCAGCCCTGCCGTGGCGGCGGCCAGCGCCGTCACCGGCAGAATTTCCGCACCTGAGGAGGTTATGCAATGATCAGCAAAGGTTTCGTGCATAAATATGCCGATAACGTCGATACCGACGTGATTATTCCGGCGCGTTATCTGAACACCGCCAACCATCAGGAACTGGCCAGCCACTGCATGGCTGATATTGACGCGGATTTCGTGAACCGCGTTAAGCCAGGCGACATTATAGTGGGCGGTTATAACTTCGGTTGTGGCTCTTCGCGTGAGCATGCGCCCATAGCCATCAAGGCCAGCGGCATTTCCTGCGTTGTTGCCAAAAGCTTTGCTCGAATTTTCTACCGCAATGCCATCAACGTTGGCCTGCCGATTCTGGAGTGCGCTGAAACTGACCGTATTGCGGCGGAGGACGAGCTGGAAATTGACTTCGCAGGCGGTGTTATAAAAAATCTGACCAAGAATGAATCATACCAGACCGAGCCTTTCCCGGAGTTTATCCAGAACATTATTGCCACGGGCGGCTGGCTGAATTACCTCAATTCTTTAAAATAATTTTGCAGGGGAGAGTGTAACATGGAAAAGAATATCGCGGTTATCCGCGGCGATGGCATTGGTCCTGAAATCGTGAACGCAACGCTTGACGTGCTGGATGCTGTGGCAGAACGCTTCGGCCACAAGTTTAATTACGAAGACGTGGATATGGGCGGCTGTTCAATCGATAAATACGGCGTTCCGCTGACGGAGGAGGCTATCGCCAAGTGTTTGGCCAGCGACAGTGTGCTGCTGGGTGCTATCGGTGGCTATAAGTGGGACAATCTGCCCGGCGATATCCGCCCGGAGCGCGGTTTACTTGGCCTGCGTTCAGCTATGGGGCTTTATTCCAACGTGCGCCCGGCGCGTTTGTTTCCGCAGCTGGCGTTTGCGTCGCCGTTGAAGCCGGAAATTGTTGAGCGCGGTATTGACCTGGTTATCGTGCGCGAGCTGATCGGCGGCGTTTACTTCGGCGAGCATAAAACCGAGGTGATTGACGGCGAGAAAAAGGCCACCGACGTGATGAGCTATACTGAGCATGAAATTGAGCGCCTGCTGCATATCGCTTTCAAAATGGCACAGAAACGACGCAAAAAAGTGACAATGATCGACAAGGCTAACGTACTGGATACCTCTAAGCTCTGGCGTGAATTGGGCTATAAGATTGCCGGACAGTATCCCGACATTGACTATGATTATATGCTGGTGGACAACACTGCCATGCAGCTGGTGAAGAACCCCGCGCAGTTTGACGTGGTGGTGACGGAAAATATGTTTGGCGATATTCTCTCCGACGAGGCCAGCATGATTACCGGCTCCATCGGTATGATACCGTCTTCCAGCCTGGGTGAAACGGGCGTGGGTATGTATGAGCCAATTCATGGCTCGGCGCCGGATATCGCGGGGCAGAACATTGCCAACCCGATTGGCACCATTCTTTCGGCTGCTATGATGCTGAAATATTCTTTTGATATGGACTCTGAAAGCGACGCCGTGGAGGCTGCCGTAAATCAGGTGCTGGATAACGGTATCCGTACCGTTGATATTTACACTGATGGCATGACGAAAGTCAGCTGCTCTGAAATGGGTGAGAAAGTAGCGGCCGCAGTGCTGGCCGCGAAATAAAAGGTTATAAGTATAAAAAGCGCCCCGCTTTTAGCTGGGGTGCCATAAGACAGTATTGAGTTGAATTAGCTGAAAACCTTGTGTTTTCAAGAGATGGCGTGACCTTTCGGGGTCACGCCGTTTCTTCTTTTGTCATCTCACTCAGCGGAATAAAGTCCGCAGATCATAAACGATGCGGATGCCCTGTAGCATCCGGTTTCTGCTCTTGTCCAGGGCTTCGATATAAACTCCCTTGACAAGTTCACGCAGAGCATACGTGGTAAGCCCGTTCCAATCCTTGTATTTGTGTACCATCTGGATAAACTGCTCCTGCTTCCAGCGGGGGAGGGGCAGCTTGCATTTGTTCCATGGTTTTGTTCATAATATTAACCTCCATGAAAATAAAAAATGACCGTTTACCGAAAGGCTTTCGGTAAACGGTACTGATTAAAGGTTTGGTTTTTCTAACCCGGAGGAGAGGAACATAAGACGCACAAGGGGGGGCAACCCCTTGTAAGAAGCGTAAGTGACGGAAAACGGGCCGGACAGTTAATCGTCCGGCCCGTTCCGCCTTACGTAGCGCACATACATGTCCTGTCATGTATAGAAAGGAGTCTCTTTGTTCCCAAGGAACTTCCTCTATTGGTAGCTTCGGAACACTTTGTTCCCAAGATGCCAAAGCCTGCGGGTTACAGTGCGCCGCGATACAGGAAAGTCACGATCTGCCCACGGGTGCAGGCCGCATTGGGGCTAAAGGCCGTTGCACTGGTGCCGTTGGTGACATCGTTTTCCACGGCCCATGCCACTGCATCTGCATAGAAAGCGTCGGCGGCTACGTCAGAGAAACTGGAGCCGCTGACCGTCGGGGAACCGGCATTGCGGTACAGGAAAGTGACGGTCTGTCCGCGGGTCACAGTTATGTCAGGGCTGAATGTGGTCTTGCTGGTGCCGTTTGTAACGTCATTTTCCACCGCCCACATAACCGCGTCATAGTAGTAGGCGCTGCTGCTCACATCAGTGAACGGGTTCGTGGTGGAGGCAGGCTCAGGAGAACCGGCGGCACGCCACAGGAAGGTGACCATCTGCGCACGGGTGCAGGCCAGATCCGGGCTGAATGTGGTTGCGCTGGTACCGTTGGTCACACCGTTTTCCACTGCCCACATAACCGCATCATAGTAGTATGCGCTGGTAGACATGTCGGTGAACACCGTGCTCTCCGGCTCGGTGCTGGTCTCCTCAAAAGTGGCCTTGACGGTCACCTTGCCCGCAGGCATATTGAAAGTATACTTACCGTCGCCCTTGTTGGTCAGCTTCACGGTGTCGCCGTTCTTGTCGGTTACGGTCAGGCTGTCCAGCTCGTAGCCCTCGTCCGGGTCAACAGTGATGGTGACCGTCGTGTCCTTGGAGGCGTTTTTCGGGCTGACTGTGACAGTACCATTGGCGCTCTTGTCCACGGTGATGGAGTAGTAAGATGTGCCGCCTCCACCGCCACCAGAGGAACCGCCGCTGTAAGACCACTGAGCTTCAATAGTTGTGTTTGCTGTAAAGACAGTATTCTCATCCACCCTGGTACCATCGCTCAGCTCCCAATAGCTAAACGTGTATCTGCTGTTGCTGTGGGTTGGAGTAGGCAGAGTGGACAGCTTGCCCTCGTTGTTGGTGGTCAGCGTGCTCGGATTTACGGTACCGTTGCCCGCATCGAGGGTGATGGTATAGAGTTTGGTGCCGGCAACGCTGTTTTCCTCGTCAACCTGGCCGTTGTCTATTACAATAATTGTCACGTCGGCGCCGGTCAATTTCTCGTTGATTTTCTTGGCAATGTCTGCATAGCTCTCCTCTCCGGTCTTGAATTTGTCCGCTGTGGTTTTATCTGCATAGACCAGGGGCTTCTCCGGGCTGCCGGTGACATTAGACAGGACGATTTCCGGTTGAGTCGTAACGTTCGTGCCCATACCATACTCAATATTGGCATAGGCCGTTTCCGCCGGGTTCAGAGTGCAGTCTGTCAAGGTTGCTTTTGCTCCGTTGACCATCACAGAGGTGAAGGTTCCGCCATTTACCGTCACGTTCTCGAGCTTGCTGCCTTCGACGCAATAGAACTGTATCCCGTGCTTGGTCTTAGCATCGGTGTCTATGGTCAAGTTTTTGATGGTTACGTTATTGGCATTTGGCTGAACAGTAATCATCGTGCCGTCTGCTTCCGTAGCGTTTGTGGCATACTTGATGGTCTTGCCGTTGCCGTCGATAGTCAGGCCAGCGGAGGTGATGGAGATGAGGTTTTTAACTTCTACGTCCTTGAGCAGCTCGATCTCGGCGGGAGAGTTGGTTTGTGCAGCAGAGAGAGCGTTTTCAAACGTCGTATAGACGGTGGTAATGCCCTCTTTCGTGATAGAAGCTTCACCCAGTTTGGACGGATCTGTGGTATAATAAGTAAAGCCCTTGAGGCCTGTACTATCATCCGCGCTGCCCTCGCCTTTGACCTGCTCAAACTTAGTTCCGTCAATGGCGATGGTACCCTCGGGAACTTCTGACAGTTCTGTCCAGACCTGAACATTTTCGTCCAGGTTAGCGTTTATCAGATTCAGCTTGGGATTGCCCTTGCTGTCTACGTTCACTGCCCCCCAGGTATTGCCGCTGGTGGTCAGGTTGGTTGCGTCCACCTCTGTGTTCTGGATGACCAGACCGGCGGTACCGCAGTTATTGATTGTCACATTGGTCAGTGTCAGTTTGCCAGCACTGCCGCTATCGGTGGTATTCGTCCATGCGTTGATACCATGCTTGGTGTTCTCGTTGCCAACAATGATAACGTCTTTGATGGCAGCGCCGGTGGTAGCCGCAGTCACGCCAAGAATGTGGTTCTTTTTGTCTTTATTCCAATCTTCAGCAGCGGTGATTGTATGGTTCTGGCCATCCAGCGTCCAGCCGTCAGGCAGCGTAATGACTGCTTCGTTGATGCCGATGTTTTCAATGTTTTGATTGGTCGCGATAACGTCGGTACACAGGGTAATAGTCTTGTCTTCTACCGTTGCATTTGCTGCGGCCAAAGCTGCATCCCGCAGGGTAGCGTAAGGAGTATCACCGATTTTAACCGGAACAGAGTCATTGGTTACATAATAGGTCTTGCCGTCATAGCTCGGCATAGCGCTTGCCCATGCCTGGGGAACGGTGATAGTTACATTTGTAGTGTCATCTTCGTTTTTGAGTTCCGTCCAGATTTTGTTCGGCTCACGGAGATCTCCACTTGTCAAATTGAACGACGCGCTATTTGTAACCGCTGTTCCCTTATCCACATTGACGGCGCCCCAGGCATTGCCCTCAGTAATCAAATCGGTTGCCGTAACCGTGGAGCCGTTGACCTGCACAGCAGCGTTTCCGCAATTTTTAATGGTCACATTATCCAAAGCAACCGTGCCGGTGCAATTATAGGCATGGATGCCGGACTTGGTATTCTCGTTGCCCACGATGGTCAGGTTTTTAATCGTAGTAGTACCAGTCGTAGCGTTCTCAACAGAGAGAATGTGATAGGAATTTTTCTGTTCATCATTCCAGCCGGAGGCGGTGATGGTGTAATTTGCACCATCCAGTGTCACGCCAGCAGGGATAGTAATGACAGCACCATTTTTAGAAAGCCCAGCGAGCTTATCAGAACCAATGGTAATGTCACCAGTCAGCGTTACAGTCTTGTTTTCAGAATCTGAGGCGGCAGAGGTCAAAGCAGTTTTTAATGCATCCAGCGTCGAAATGCCGGAAGTTTCTCCATCAGTACTTACGTCTGTGTCCTCATTGCTCGGTTCCGTAGTTTCTCCGCCCTGGTCGCCAGAATCGGGCGTATTCTCATTGACCGGCACGGCAATTTCGCTGTCCGTTAAGATATCTCCCGTGTTCACGGCTAATGCAGCCAGGGGCATCGTCAGCATCATGGTTATAGCCAGTAATGCCGACAATAATCGTTTTTTCATTGTTTTTCCTCCTTACTTTGTTTGATATAGGAACGTGCTGTCTTTACTTTGTTGTGCAAACACCACCTCCGTCATTTGGGGAAAGTGTACTTTTCCAAATTTGTAAATAAGGTAAGCACCTATGACAATGATACTATAAATGTGGTATTTTTTCAATGATTTTGCGCGAATATGTGCTATAAAATTTCACTCTGAAAAAGTACACTTTCCCCAAATGACGGAGGTGGTGTTTGCACAACAAAGTAAAGACAGCACGTTACTATATCAAACAAAGTAAGGAGGAAAAACAATGAAAAAACGATTATTGTCGGCATTAC
>DVMH01000012.1 GCA_018715045.1 Candidatus Avidehalobacter gallistercoris | reverse complement strand
ATCGTCGGCGTAGATATGGCCCAATTCCTTGTCATTGTCCACGCCCATGTAGAAGTCATAGCACCCCACATTCAGCGCAAGGTTGATGAGGTCGGCGGCGCTGCCATTGTGTGCCCCGTACTCCACCACGGCCTGGAAGGTGGCAAGCTCCGTGTCCGTCATATCCGAGAGCAGATGGCACAGGTAATTCAGCTCGTCCACTGAATCGCTCTGGTTCAGACAGTGGCAAAAGCCGCTGAGATTGCTGTCGTGCTCGATTAAAAACACGTCCCGGCAGCGGATGCCGTCCACGCCGATGGTTTTCAGCGCCTCCCGCATGGCCTCTTTGGTGGTGGGAAATTCCACGGTGATCCCCGACACCTTACCCTCCCGGATCTTATCCGCGTTGAACAGGCGCGCGGTCAATGTAACTTCTATGCGTATCTACCTCCCATCGTGTTCCTGCTTGCCCTTGGCCGGTGGGCGGCGATCCCCCTCCAGGGATGAACGGTCTATGACATCTTGGTAGGCCGCCATCTGCTCCCGGATATTGAGCCGGGGCAGGGCAAAAACCTTGTGTTCGGCGGGGATGTCCTGGACGCCGTGATAGACCTCCGCAAAGTTCCCACCGCTGCCCCGCACATAGCCGCCGGGGGCAAAGTGGCCGTTCTCATTGATCCGGGCGTCCCGCCCGTATGCCTCATAGTCGATATAGTTCACCAATGCCTTCGGCACCGGGATCGCTCCGTACTCCTGGAGGTACAGGCGGCCCAGGGCCTCCTCGTCCTCTATGTCAGGGTAGAAGTCATAGCAATCCAGGTTGTACGTCAAGTTGATTAGGTCTTTCACGCTGGAGGTGTGGTGGCCAGCGTCTATAATGGCCTCAAACTTCTCCAGCTCGTCCCGGCTTAATTCAGAGAGCAGGCAGGCAAGATGGTTGAGCTCGTCAATATTTTCATACTCCGTGAGATAGTCATAGAGCCCCAGCACATCGCCGTCAAAGCTGGTAATGAAAATTTCCTGATACCGCACGCCATCCACGCCGATGCGCTTGAGCAGGGCCTGCACCTCTTCGGTGGTGGTAGGGAATTTCAGTGTTTCGCCTACCAGCTCGCCTTCGTTATACTTGCCAAGGTTGGTGATGTACGCCTCAAATAAGGACGGAATATTGCCTCACCTCCCCTCGTGTGCCCGGGCTCCACGTTTACCCACGGCGGCGCTTGCCCTGGCCCTTCACGGTCAAAATGCCCTCCAGGGTGGTGGCGGTGATGCCCAGCCGCTGGGCGATGGCGATGTCGTTTTTCATTTCCTCCGTGACGATATGGCCGCAGACCACCAGCACACGGGAGCGCCGGAGCAGGTCACGGCCAATGTCGATGCCGTCCTTGTGCTCCTGGGGTACCGGGTCATTGAGGAACAGGGGCAGGAACAGCGTGGGGCAGATGGGTGCATAGCCCGCCTCATAGACAGCCCGGCAATACTGCGCCGCCTGCTCCGCGTTGTCCGCGATGTCGCCTTTCCAGGGAGCGGTGATATACGCAAGGGGCCTTTTCATATTGAGATACCTCCAATACATTACAATATAGATGTTCCTGTAGTTCGTTCAGCCCACCCCCATCCCCGCCCATTCATGGGCGGGGTGTGGCTCTGGAGGATATACCCCCGCCGCGCCGTGAGAGATAGCACAGCCGGGGCGGGCCGTCAAGGGCAAGCCGCCGCAAGCGGCGGGGCGTTCCGCCCCCTTGACTGCCCGCTCCCGCCTGTGCCGGAATGACGGCGGCGACGGGGGATATATACCACCAGAGCTCCGGGATGGACGAGCATAAAAGCCTTGGGACAAAGTGTCCCAGGGGCCGCTTACTTCTCCTGCCAGACCTCGGGATCGCCGGACACGTCCGCCTCATGGTGGTTGGACGCCTCCAGAATGTCATAGTAGGCCCAATGGCTGCTGGGCACGTCCGGGAACCGCACCAGCCCACGGGGGCCGCTGGCGATGTAGTCCTGGTCGGCCTCGCGGCCCAGCAGACGGTTGACGATGGTCATCACCTCAGCGCGGGAGATTTCATCCTCCGGCTGGAAGGTGCCGTCGCCGTAGCCCACCACCCAGCCGTGCCGGGCGGCGTCCTCGATGTACCCAGCCGCCCAATGGCCGGGGGACACATCCCAAAAGTCCTGGTAGTCCTCCATGATCTCCTGGTCGCCGTCCCCGTAGGCGTCAAAGAACCGTACCGCCATCGCCGTAAACTCCGCACGGGAGATGGGCTCGTCCCCGTGGAACAGGCCGTCGGTGTAGCCCACGGCCACGCCGTAGCGGGTCAGGTAGGACACATACCCGGCATACCATGCATCGGCGGGCACATCCGGGAATGTAGTGGTCGTGGGGGCGGCGATACGCTCGCCCAGGCGCTGGGAGAGCAGGCGGGCAAAGATGGTGGCCGCCTCGCTCCGGCGCATACTCCGCTCCGGCCCAAAACTGCCGTCCGTATAGCCCACCACATAGGCCCCGTGGGTTTCCAACTCCGCCACGTCAGGCACGGTGAGCTGGCCCGCCCCGTCGGTTTCGCCGCGCTCGGTCTGGCCCAGGTCGCCCTTCACGATGACGGAAAGACCCTCCCGGGGCTGGCGTTCCTGGTCGGTGACAGTGACGGTGATGCGGTTGTCCACGTCCATGTCCTCGCCGTCCGGCAGGGTGACGGTGATGGTGCCCGTCTTGCCGATGGAGATACCGGCATCGGGTATGGGACGTTTTGTCTCATAGTCCTCCACCTTCACGGTGAGGGTGTGGCGGTCGCCGTCGGCGTCCTCCCAGCCCACGGTGCCCTTGCCGTCCTCGTTGGTGGAATCCGAGCCGCCGGGGACAGTGAGCTGCCCAGCGGAATCCGTCTTGCCGCTGCTATAATTGTCGTTGCGGTCAGTGACGGCGATGCCCATACCCACCACCGGGGACTCGTCCTTGACGAGCTGGACGCGGATGGTGGTCTGGTCGTCGTAGTCCAGCAGGCGGCCAGAGGGCAACCGAATGGACAGGGCCTCGTCATCGGTCAGTGTCACGGTGGCCCCGGCCACGGGGTTTTTGGTATCGGTGTCGCTGACCGTCACCAGATAGCCGCCCACAATGGCCTCGCCATGCTCGTCTGTGGTGGATTGATGGTAGATCTTCTCAATGGGCTCCTCCTCCAGCTTTTCGCCGCAGGTGGTACATTCCTTATGCCGGGAGCCCTCGGAATCCGTGGTGGGTTCCACATCCACAATCCAGTCACTGGGGGTGTGGCCGGTGGGGTCGGTGTAGCTGCCCTCGTAGGAATCCCCGCACCAGGAACAGGTGAACGTGCTGTGCCCCATCTCCGTACAAGTCGGCGGGGTCACTTCCTCCTGGTAGTCATGGGAGGCCAGGTCGGTATATTCCCCCTCATAGCTGTCCCCGCACCGGGTACAGGTAAAGGTGGTGTATCCCATCTCCGTGCAGGTGGGCGCGGTGACTTCCTCCTGGTAATCGTGGCCCAGGGCGTTTTCAATCACCGCGCCGCACTTCTCGCAGAGCTGGGGCTCGGTGCAGGTGGCAGGAGCGCCGGGCACATGGCCCGCAGCGGGATTGCCCTCCAGGCGAGTGGCCCCGCATCGGACACAGGTAAACTCGGTCATGCCCTCGCCGGTGCAGCTGGAGCCGATTACCTCAGTCCCATCGTCCCAGCTGTGGCCCAGCGGGTCGGTATAGTCCGTGATAAAGCTGGAACCGCAGCCCTCACAGAGATGGATGGTCTTGCCGCCGTCCTCGCAGGTGGCCGGGGTGGTCTTGCTCACATAGTTGTGGGCCAGCGCCGGGGTGATGTCCTCAATGTGTCGTTCCCCGCAGACTGCGCACTCCCGCAGGGTGTAGCCGGGGCTGGTGCAGGTGGCGGCGACGGTAGAAGTAGAGAACTCATGCTCCCCCTGGGGGATGGTGGTCTCCTTGGTATCGCCGCACCGCTGGCAGATGTCCAGGGTCTTGCCGGGCACCTCGCAGGTGGCCTCCCGGATGACAGAACTCTGGTAGGCGTGGCCCAGGGCCGCCTCATAGTCCCGCTTTTCAATCATGCCGCACTCGACACAGAGATAGCGGTCATAGCCCAGGGTCAGGCAGGTGGGGTCTACGCTGTCCAGCAGCGTCCAGTTGTGGTTCTCGCCGCAGCCCTTGTCCTCGCAGCAGCAACCGTCACAGTCCGGGTCTTGGCACCCGCAATCTGGATTGCCGCAGCCACAGGAACAGGAGCCGTCCTCGGCAACCGTTTCGTCCCGCAGATGGACAAATGCCACGCCGTCCTCCACCATATCGGTGTCGTGGTAGGTGTAGGTTATCTCGTAGTAAACCGGATAGTCCCCAGCCTCGGTGTAGTTGGGGGCCGAAGTCAGGGTGCAGGAATTGGCCTCGTTGCCGTAGCGGATGGCCGTGGTAACGCCCGCGTCGGAGAGATCGGACACAGTGACGGTGTGGGGCTGGCCGTCTACAACGCCGAAGTAGTCCGCTACAACGCTCTTTGCAGCGGTATAGGCGGTTTCGGAATAGCCGCAGGCGGCGCAGGTGTCCATTTCCACAAAGCGGTCATGGGCCAGCTCCGGGCGGATGGCGCTCTCCATATTGTGGCGTACCAGCTCCGATGACGTTTCCTCGAACGTTCCGAAACAGAAGCCGCAATACTCGCCGCTGGTGGTGGTGACACGGTGATAGCTGCTATCTACCTGTTCAATGGATTCTGTGATGGGTAGCTCCTCGAAGAAATTGGCGGCACAGTCGTAGAGCCAATAGATGTTTTTGTCACAGGAGTAATTGGTGGCACCCATGTTGGTGTTAAAGGTGCCGCAGGTCTCACAGACCGCCTTGGTCCAGTGGTAGCCGGTGTAATAGGCGTCCTTGCCAGGGGTGCCGTCCAGCAGGTCGCCCTTGCTTTCCCCGTCCAGGCAGGTGCCGTCCGAATACTTGACGTTGCGTGTCAGGGCTGTCTCCCCGTTGCGGGTGTACTCCGGGACACGGAACACCTGGAACGAGGTAGCCTGCCCACACTCACAGCAATTAAAGGTTTCGATGGTCACAGTCGAGTTGGCGTCCAGTTCGTTGGTACGGTTGAGCGCCTCGATCCAGTGTTCCGCCGGGTCATGGTAGTTGTCCTCCTGGGCGGCAAAGGCCGAGGGAACAAGGGAGAGCATGACAGCCATAACCAGAAACAGGGCCATCAGCCTCCGGGGGGTATGGTGATGAATCTTCAATTTGCACCTCCAAATAATCATCATGTTGAAATGGAAAAAGCCACTGGGACAATGTGTCCCAAGGGCTCACTTCTCCAATTCCGCCTTCTTCTCCGGCGGTTGCTTTTCCTTCCACTCGTCCAGCAGGGCCATGATCTGCTCCTTCATCTGCCGGGGCGTGACTTCCTTGCCGAAATACTTGTTCAGTTCGTCCGTGCTGATAATCACCTGACCGACCTCCTTCTTCTCTTCACTTAAAATTGCGTCAATGACATCCCCGGTGAGCTTTCCCTGCTGATCCAGCTCCCGGAGCTTTTTGACCTGGGCAACAGAGGGGGAGGACTGTTCCCCTTCGATGGACACCGCGATGAGCTGCTGGTTGCGGGGGCGAATATACGACAGCTCCACAGCCGGGATGAATCCCAGCTTTTTCACAGGCTCCCCGGCGGCGGTCACCGCTGTGCCGTCTACCATGTCCTTCAGCTCTGGCACTAACTCATTGAGCCGGATATACCGCATGACCTTTTTGTAGTTCATGCCGTTGCGGGTCCCCACGATCTCCGTTGACCGTTTGCCGATGTCGCCCTCGGCGACACCTTTGAGAACGGTGCCCTGGTGGGAAATAGCCTCCACCTGCTGCTGGAGCGCCTTGGCCTTCTCCGTGGGGAGGATATGCTCCCGGTGGCGCAGGTTGTCATCCGTCATGGCGAGGATGGCCTCATCGTCCGTCATGTTGCGGACGATACAGGGCATATTCCGATACCCGGCCAGCTCACTGGCCTTCTGGCGGCGGTGGCCCGCGATGATCTCATAGCCGCCGCCCTCCCGGGGGCGGACGAGGGCGGGCTGGTTCACGCCGCCAGTCTTGACGCTCTCCACCAGGGACTGCATTTCCGCGTCCTCCCGCACCTGGAAGGAATGGTCTTTGAACGGATAGAGTTCAGAGAGATCAAGATAGACCACTTCCTCCTTGACGGCGCGGGTGGCGTCCTTCTGGCCGAAAACCTCGTCCGCCGTAAGGGGCGTTGAGGTGTCGCCAGGGGTATCCTTCCCGGCAACGGGAGCGTCACCGGCAGCGCCGCCGCCAGGGGCGGCCTGCTCCTGGGCGGCCTTGCCCCGCCTGCCTTGGGACACTTTGTCTCTGCCCTTGCCCTTTGGCGCGTCCTTATCCGGGGCTGCCTCTTTAGTCTTACGGCCACGGCGGGGCTTATCCGTCTTTTCCTCACGTTCCGGCTTTTTCTCCTTGGGGGGACGCCCCCGGCGCTTGGGAGCAGGTTCCTGCTGGGACGGTTCATCCGAGCCCTTGTCCACGTCCCCCGGCTGGGGGACAGCGGCCTCCTCCTGCTCAATGGCCGCCCGTGCCTCCTGGTTGCGCTTGGAGATGAGTTCGCTGATCTGCTCAAAGGACACCACCACCTCGCCGTCCTCGCCGGGGGCAGGGGGCTCCGGCTGCTCTGCAGCGGGGGCCTCCTCACCGAACAGGGACGCCTGGGCGGGGGCATCTTCTGCCACGGACTCCGCCGCGTCCGGCTGCTCCTGGCCATCCACCTGGGGCGACATATCCCCACCGGGGGTCTCCGGCTCAGGTTCAGCCATAGCGGGCTCACCAGCGGCGGGCTCCGCCGGTTCTGCCACTTCCGGCTCCGGGGCAGCGGCCTCAGGCGGGGTGTCCACGGCGGCCTGCTCCATGACTTCGGGCTCGGCGGAGCTGACCTCATCCGAGCCGCCCTTCACTTTTTCGTCTGCCATTCAATTCCTCCTGACTTTTTAATTTTTGGAGTGTTGCACAAATTTTTGCCCGAAAATTTTATACTTATTTTTTTCTGATTTTCACCCCCTCTGACCTCTCCCGCCACACAAAAACGCCGCCCGAGTGTCTCCTCGGACGGCGTTCTGCGTAATGTGATAGGTCTTTTTGATTTTCTCAGGCTCGCAAAGCCTTGATATTGCAGGGTTCCTATTATGATTTAACCATATGCGTAGCCACAATAGCTGCGTCCTCCACGCCGGAAGTTCGCTCGCCGCCAGGGTAAGTGAACACATTGTTCTTATCAAAAGCCACCAGCAGCACCGTAGCGGCGCCGTAACGGCAGGGAGTCAGCTCATCCACCTTAGCCAGCCCCTCCGGTGATTGGATAACATAGATCCGCTGCTCTTGCAAATTTTTCGCTGTGGGCGCCAGTCTGCCCGCTTCCAAAATCGCCGCCAGCTGTTTCTCCTCCACTGGTCGTCCGTCAAACTTTTTGCAGGAATAGCGTTTGCCTGCCAATTCGTTAAAAGTCATGATAACGCCTCCTTATTATAATATTAGTAAGATTATATCACTTCGTTTAAACAGCGTCAATCAACTCAACCGCCCACGCTTGACAATTTGCTTTGCCTATCTATAATATAAAAATAATAATTATTATATATAGGAGAGCGGTTATGGAACACAACACATTGGCCATGCAGCTGGATTTTCGGGATATTGAGTACGTCAGCATGATTGCGCAGGAGCACAGTATATCGCGAGCGGCAGCAAGGCTCCACATCACCCAGCCGGCGCTGAGTATCTATCTGAAAAATTTGGAGACGCGCCTGGGCATCCCGCTGTTCAACCGGCTGGGCAAGCAAATGCTGCCCACCTATGCGGGCAGCTGCGTGGTGGAGCAGGGGCGCGGGCTGCTGCTGGGGCGAAGCGGACTTTCGCAGCAGTTGCAGGATATTAAAAACCATGAAAACGGTCTGATACGACTGGGTATAACACCAACCCGGGGGATCTATTTTCTGCCGATGATGCTACACAATTTCCGGCAGAGATTTCCCCAGATCGAAGTGCAATGCACCGAAGCCGACGCGCAGCAGCTGGAGGAAATGCTGTTATCGGGTACATTGGACGTAGCGTTTATCAATCTGGTCAGCCACAACGACAAGCTGGCCTATCAGCAAATTATTCAAGACGCAGTAGTTCTGTTCGTGTCGCAGCAGCTATACGAGCATCTGCCCAGAGAACAGCGTTCCGGCTTCGCTCACCCATGGGTGGATTTGCGAGAGCTCGCCTCTGAACCGTTTATCCGCAACTACCCAGAGCAGCACACCGAACAGATCGCCCAGCAGGCGTTCCGCGATTACGGTATCGAACCGCCCACGGCTATTCGTATCAGCAACCATCTGACGGCACTTAATCTGGCGGCCTATGGTTACGGCGCGTATCTCTCTCTGGAATATCTTGCCTATAACCTGATGCTGCGCGTGAAACCAGCCGTGCTTTCCATCGGCGAAACACCAGGCGAGTACGGTATGAAGTTCGTGGCCGCCACCGCCAAAGGTGCATATCAGGGAACCGCGCTGAAAGGCTTTATTGACATGGCGCGCCAGATGTATACGTATGAGTTTCTGCCCGCCTTCCCGCCGCTTTAATCGGAAAACATTAACAGCGGCTTGACAAAAACACAAAAGATGTTAAAATGTAGGGTATAATAGTATAGCCATTTATTTGACTATACTGAATATTAGGAAGGTATCAAGGGAGGAAAAAAAGATGAAAAAATTAGCAGCATTGATGTTGAGCCTGATGATGGTAATGTGTCTGTACGGCTGCGGCGGCGACCAGCCCACGCAGAGCGATGGCGATACGGCCACCGGCACGGTAAACGAAAAAGACGTTATCAATGTAGGTTTCGTTCAACTGGTGGATATGGCCGACGCTGTACAAATGCACGACAGCTTTATCCAGACGATTGAAGACGCCGGCTTAGCCGACAAGATCAACATTCATTTCGAAAGCGCGTCCGGTGATGCGGCTACCATGTCCACCATTATTCAGGGCTTTGTAGATAACGGCTATGACCTTGTCGTACCCATGCTGACCCCGCCCACGCAGGCAGCAGTCAGCATTTGCGGCGGCGAGATCCCGATCATCTTCATGTCGGTGGTTGATCCGGTATATTCTAAAATCATGCCTGATCTGAACACCGTTGACCCGGCGAATCTGGCCACCGGTACTTCAAACACCATTCCTGCCGATCTGATCATTGAAACAGCCAATGCGCTGACGCCGCTGGCTGAAGGCAAAAAAGTCTGTATTATGTACAACACATCGCAGAACAACGCCGAATGTACCATGCAAACCGCTAAGACTTATTGCGAAGAGCAGTCTATACCCTATGAAGTAGTGGGCTATGCCGATGTGACTGACGCTATCACTCAGGCGCAGGCGCTTTCCGCCGACGAGATTGGTTACGTTTATGTGACGCTTGATTCGATCATCGCGGCCAACTTCAACCAGCTGGGCCAGACGCTGACTGATATGGGCATCCCCGCTTACGGCGCGGCCGACGCGATGACCCACGGCGGCGCGTTCTGCTCCTATGGCGTTGATTATACCACCGTCGGCGAGATGACCGCCGATATGGTAATTGAATGGTATAACGGCAAGGCTCTGGAAGATATGCCCTGCCAGCAATATAGCAACTTTACTCTGGTTATCAACAGTGACGTTCAGGAAGCTCTCGACATCACCCTGCCTGAGGATTACGCCGCTAAAGCTACTTATGTAACCACCAAGTAAGTTTTTCTCGATTGCAGCGCGGGGAGTGCTTGTCTCTCCCCGCGTTTTGTTTTTTCGATCGTTTGCTTAAGGAGTTTTTCGCATGACTAATCAATTACTGGGCGCGGTGGAACTGGGCTTGGTATACGGTCTGATGGTGCTGGGGGTGTTCATCACTTTCCGCATCTTAAAGATACCCGACCTGACGGTAGACGGCAGCATCACACTCGGCATGGCCGTCAGCGCTATGATTACCAATGCCGGCCACCCCATCTTGGCCATTTTTATCGCTCTTGCAGCGGGCGCTCTGGCCGGCAGCTGCACCGCCTTTTTCCAAACCAAAGTCAAAATACCATCCATTTTGGCGGGCATTATGACCATGTCGGCGCTCTATTCCATCAACTTGCTGATCATGAACAACGGCACCCCCAACATATCAATCCTCGGGGCAGACACTGTGTTCTCACTGTTTCAGGATCTGACAGGGCTTTCCAAGCACGCCTCTATGATCATCGCCGGTCTCATAATCTGCGGCATTGTAGTGGCGCTGGTGGAGTTTTTCTTCACCACCCATACTGGGCTGTGCATATGCGCCACCGGCGATAATGAGGCAATGGTGCGGGCTACCTCCGTATCCACTACCAAAATGAAATGGATCGCTCTCGCTCTCGCTAACGGCTGCGTTGCTATCTCCGGCGCAGTATATACACAGTACATGGGCTATGCCGACGTAACGGCGGGCAGCGGCACTATTGTTATCGGCTTTGCATCGGTGATTATAGGCGAAACGCTGTGCGTCAAGAGAAGCCTGCCGGTTGGCTTTGTTTCTGCCATCGTGGGCAGCGTGGCTTACCGTTTGATCATCGCCGTCGCCATCAAGACTAATCTGTTCCCAACGTATTTTTTGAAGCTGATATCGGTGCTGATTATCGCGGTGGCGCTGGCTGTGGGGCCGGTCAAAGCCGCCATGACCGAGCGCCGCAATAAGATAAGAAGGGAGCGGGAAAATGCTGCAAATTCGTAATATTCACAAGACGTTTGCCCCCGGCACCGCCAACGAAAAAAAGGTGCTTAAAGGCTTATCCCTCCATCTTGCCCACGGCGATTTCGCCACCATTATCGGCAGTAACGGGGCTGGCAAATCTACGCTTTTCAACGCTATTGCCGGCACTTTTCTCACCGACGAAGGGCAGATTTTGATCGACGGCGAAGATATGACGTTTAAGCCGGAGACATATCGCGCTAAAGTTATTGGCCGTATTTTTCAAGACCCCATGAAAGGCACTGCACCCGACCTCACCATTGAACAGAATCTGGCCATCCCCTATGCCTCGCAGAAAAAGGGTCTGCACCCCGCCATTACCAGGCGCGACCGCGAGGTTTTCCGTGAAGCGCTGGCTCGCCTTGGCATGGGCCTGGAGGATCGCATGAAAACAAAAATGGGGCTCTTATCCGGCGGGCAGCGGCAAGCCGTCACCCTGCTGATGGCGGTCATCATCACGCCAAAAATTCTGCTGCTGGACGAACACACCGCCGCTCTCGACCCGCTGACAGCGGAAAAAGTCTTCAAAATCACCCGCGAGGTGGTAGCGGAAAAGGGTATCACCACGCTGATGATTACGCACAATATCGCCTCGGCGCTGGAGCTGGGCAACCGCACGCTGATGATGGACGACGGCAATGTGGTGCTGGATATTCAGGGTGAGGAGCGCAAGTCATTGACCGTAGCAGAACTGCTGCAAAAGTACCGCGAAGTCAAGGGTGAAATGCTGGATAACGACCGCATTTTACTTTCCTGAGTATTCTGGACAAAGTAAAAGAGCAGGACCGGTTTGGTTCTGCTCTTTTGTTATGCGAAAATTTATTCCGCCGCCTCCAGCGGCTGCGCCATCTGCGCCTGCTCATTCAGCCAAACAGGCTGTACAGGTTTGCCCAGCACATCCGCCAGCCGCGCCGCCAGCCTCTCGCTTTCTCGCAGCGGCGCTAGCAGGCGCACGTCCACCTTATCGGTGAAGCGCACATCCTCCACCCGACAGCCAAACCCAGGCAAAAGTGGTTCCAGCCGCGGCCAATCGGCATAGGTAAGCGAGAGCGCCAAGGAACGGGCTGGCACCAGCCTGACTAACTTTGCAGCCTGCACCGCCTGCTGCGCCGCCTGCGTGTAAGCGCGCACCAGCCCGCCCGTACCCAGCAATATACCGCCAAAATAACGTGTAACCACGATGACCACGTTCGTTAGCCCTGCCCCCTGGATAACCCCCATAATGGGGCGGCCGGCAGTGCCGCTGGGCTCGCCGTCGTCAGAAGAACGCTGAAATTCGGCGTTAGCGCCAGCCTGCCAGGCATAGCAGTTATGGGTGGCGTCACGATGCCGGGCACATATCTGCTGCAAAAACTTCTGCGCGGCCTGCTCATCCACAGCCGGGCTAATATAGCCGATAAAACGTGATTTTTTTTCTGTGAACTCCGCCTGCGCTGGAGCAGCAATCGTTATAACATCCATAAGCCTCTCCTATTCCAGCCCCGGGAAACCCTGCTGCCGCAGAGCCTCGAACACTATCACGGCCACCGAATTGGCAAGATTATAGGAACGAAATTCCGGCCGCATGGGGATACGCACACGCCGCAAAGGATAGGCCTGATGAATAAAATCCGGCAGCCCTGCCGTTTCACGCCCAAAAACCAAATAAGCCCCTTTGGGATATACCATATCGGTGTGCGGCACGCTGCCCTTTGTTGTTGCCAGAAAAATCGTCGCGCCAGGGTTCTTGGCGAGAAAATCATCCCAGTCATGATAAACATAAAGCGCCAGCTTATCCCAATAATCCAGGCCGGATCGCCGCGCCCGCCGGTCGAACAAATCAAAGCCCAGCGGCTCGATCAGATGCAGCGCCGCCCCGGTGATAGCGCAGGTACGGCCGATATTGCCGGTGTTGGCCGGAATCTCAGGCTGATACAGCACCACATTCAGCACAGCAGGAGTCAGCGGTCTTTCCTGCGGGTGCGGCCAATGCGCCGCATCAGTCTGCTCTAAATCATGCATTAAATGCTGCATATGTAAAACCTCGTTTAGATAAAAATACCGTCTCTTGCTATATCATAGCACAGAGACGGCAAAAAATCCAGCAGGCCGTGATTATTCCGTTTCCGGCACAGCAATCAGTTCGTCCAGCGATTCCAGCAGTTCGTCCAGCTCGGCCTGAGATTCCAGCTGATAACCGCCGCCGGCCAGCGCTTCGGCCAGCGTTGGCGGCAGCTCGCTCATATCCACCGGCATTTCCAACAGCAGATCGCCCCGGTGTTCCGCCGTGCCGCGGTATACCGCCAGTCCTCGCCCACTATCCACCAACAGCCGTTTTTCCTGTTCTATAGGGCATATACCATCCACCTGGCGCACAATTTCCAGTTCTTTTTCACCTGTTTGCGCCACCTGCCAGCCCTCTTTGGCCAGCTGATCAAACGTCAGACCGCGAAACTCGCCGCCGTTATCAAGCGCTTCCTCCGCTGTATAACCACAGGTATAAATCTCGCGCCGCGTCACCCGCATATCCGCCGCCACCTGCGGCGAACGAGCGGCAATCTCCGTCGCCGCCTTATATGGCTTATCTACCTCTGGGGCGCCCTCAGCCAGTACAAAATAAATATATGAGGCGCTGGCAGCGAACACGAACACTACCGCCAACGATAAACTGAACCACAGCTTACGCATATTGCCCACCTCTTCCGGGTTTTGGGCTTATTATGCGCCAAAAAGCCGCAGTTTATGCATGAGCGCGCCGCCGGACAAAAACTCCGCGCGACGCGCCTTATCCTTTATAAATTTACTGGCAATTCCTCCGCTTTGGCCGCTATTTCCGCTGCAGCTGCCTGCTCGCGCTCGCGCCGCCGCTTTTCTTGCAAGGCTTTGAGGCTTTGAGTCGCGCGCTGCCGCAGTCGGTTAACATTTTCGCCGCCGTGCTCAGCCAGCTCGGCCATCGCCGCGAAGTTCACCTTTAAGAGCCCCGCCGACACTCGCAAATCAGAAAACACAGCTGCATCAACCACCACCGAATCCTCGCCCACCGTTTGTATATACTGCGCAGGAACGGCAATTTTGCCCGCCCACAGCCAGCTGAACACGCCGCCGGCAATTTCCAACCGGGTAATATCTCCTGTTTCGCGGTTCAGATAAAAACCCTCCACCCGACCCAGCGAGCGCCCGTCGTCGCTGACGATGTGCGCTCCAACCAGATTGCAGGGTCGGCGCATATATTCCACAATACGCGGCAGGTTCACCGGATACTTCGGCGGCTGCTTCTCGTCCACCGTGATGACATCGTCGCCAATAGTATGTATCTTGCCGGCAGGTATGACCCGCACATCATGATACCAGCCGCCCTTATCAACTGCCAGCGCCAGCAGTCGTTTATCCCGCGCGTCGATAACCGCATCTTTCACCCGGCCGATGACTGTTGCCTCGTTCAAACTGTATACCTGCATATCCGGCAGGTCAATGGCGCTTATCTCACAGGATAACTCGCTGCGCTGCTCCAAATCCTTCGTTAAATTTGCCATCCAAACCACGCTCCCTCTCGATCGCCGTTCTGCCAAAGCATATGCGAAGCAGGGAGTTTTATGCCTGAAAATATTTACGCACGGGCTTTTCAGAAGGCTTAAATTGTGCTAAAATATATAGAATAAGCATATAAAATATGTGGGAAGTTAAGAAAATGAAACTAATCGCAGGACTGGGCAACCCCGGCATTGAATACCAGCACACCCGCCACAACATCGGCTTTATCGCTATCGACTATCTGGCCGAACGCTTAGGCGCGGAATTTAATAAAAGCAAATTTTTCGCTCTCACGGCGCAGGCAAGCTATCATGGTGAAAAACTGCTGCTTCTGAAGCCCCAGACATTTATGAACCTGAGCGGTAAGGCCGTGCGGGCGGCGGCTGATTTTTATAAGATCGACCCATCGGAAATACTCATTATCTTCGACGATATGGATCTGCCCTGCGGCCAGCTGCGCATACGCCAGAAAGGCTCGGCGGGTGGCCACAACGGCATGAAAGACATTATCAGCCAGATGGGCAACAACCAGAACATCAGCCGTTTCCGCCTTGGTATCAGCCACCCGCTTTATGGCGATCCAGCAGCCTATGTGCTGGGGCGCTTCAGTGATGAGGAAAAGCTGCTGCTGCGCCCGGCAGTGGAAGACGCGGCAGACGCGGCGCTCTGCTGGATAGAGATGGGCACGGCGGCGGCGATGAACCGTTTTAACGGCAAGGCCGCCCGACCTTTGGAGAAATGATGAACGAAACTGATTTATTTCAACAGGAATTGTTAAACAGCCTGACCGGCGATACCAAGCTGGGCAGGCTTTTCGCACAGGATTCAGGCGATTTCCCATTTGCCGTGGGGCTGGCGGAAAGCTTTAAGGCGGCAGCGGTGGCGGCATTGCTTATGAAAAAACAACAAAGCGTCTTGTTGCTTACACCCGACGCGGAAAGCGCCGCCCGCTGGCAGGAGAACCTGTGTGCACTGCTCCCCAAAGATATGTCAGAGCGTGTGCTGCTGCTCCCCCCGGTAGAGCTATCGCCTTTTACCGATTTCCAGCCGGAGGCCGATGTGGTGGCCGCACGTCTTAACGCCCTGGCCGCTCTTTCCAAGGAGGAAACCGTTTGCGTGGTGACACCAGCAGAAGCACTGCTGGGACGCTTTCAGCCGAAAGACGCATTCGCGGCGGAGCGCCTGCTGCTTACTCCCGGCGTAACTATTGAACTGGACGAGCTGGCACAGCGATTGATAGAATTGGGCTATCAACGCGAAAGCATGATAGATACACCCGGAACCTTTGCCTGCCGCGGCGGCATTGCAGATATATACCCCGTCGGCTGGGATCGCCCGGTACGGCTGGATTTTTTTGATAATGAAATTGAAACTGTGCGCTATTTCGCGCCGGACACGCAGCGCTCCGCCGAAACCTGCCTTAGGGAGCTGGAGCTTTTCCCCTGCCGTCTGCAAAACGCCGGGGTCACTCTGCTGGATTATCTGCCGGAGGGAGCATATCTGCTGGTGGACGAGGCAGCGCAGTGTGAGCAAAACCTGCGTGAGGCCGAGCAGGAGCGCCAGATTTATTTTGACGGCCTGCTGGACGCGCACCGCCTGAACAAAAAGGAGCTTAACTCATTTGCCGCTGCCTTTCTTCCCGCTGATGAAGCAATCAGTGTAATCAACGCACGCCCCCACAGCAGTTTCATGCAGCTTTCTGCCGCCAGCGCAATTAAACAGACACAGCACATCGAGATCAAAGCTACTCCGATTCCCTCCTACGTGGGGCAGCTGCCGCTTTTTGCCAGGGATCTGCAAAAGTGGCGCAAAGAGGGGCAGCACATCTTCTTCTGCGTCAGCTCCAAGCTGCGCGCCGGGAATCTGCGTGATATTTTAAGCGATTATGATTATCCGGAGGCGGCTATCGGCGTATCGCCGCTTGTCTCCGGCTTCGCCTATCCCGCCGGCAGGCTGATGCTGCTAACCGAGCGGGAGATTCTGGGTCGGAAAGCCAAGGCCAAACGCGGCTCGGCCAAGCAAGAGACTGATATCAACGCGTTTGTGGAGCTCGCCCCCGGCGATTATGTCGTCCACACCAACCACGGCGTCGGGCGGTTTGCCGGCATTGAGCGCATAACGGCTGACGGTGCGGCCGCTGATTATCTGAAAATCGAATACGCGGCGGGCGACAAGCTGTTTATCCCGGTGGAACAGATGCACCTGGTGCAAAAGTACATCGGCAGTGATTCCGGCGCCCCCAAGCTGAACCGGCTGGGCGGCACCGCCTGGGAACGCACCAAAGCAAAGGTGCGCGCCTCCGTCCAGGATATGGCGGACGAGCTTTTGCGGCTTTATGCCGCGCGAGAGCGGGCGCAGGGTTTCGCGTTCTCACCCGACACCAACTGGCAGCGAGAATTTGAGGATGCATTTGAATATGAAGAAACAGACGGGCAGCTGAAAGCGCTGGCCGATATCAAGCGCGATATGCAAAGCTCCCGCCCGATGGACCGGCTGCTCTGCGGCGACGTCGGCTACGGCAAAACCGAGCTGGCCATGCGGGCAGCATTCAAGGCCGTACAGGACGGCAAGCAGGTGGCCATGCTCGCGCCCACCACGCTGTTGGCCGAACAGCATTACCAGAATTTCTGCAAGCGCTTTGCCAATTATCCAGTTAAGATCGCGCTGCTAAGCCGCTTCGTCAGCGCCAAACAGCAGAAAGAAGCGCTTGCCAGCCTTGCGGCGGGCACGGTAGATATTCTGATTGGTACGCATCGCCTGCTCTCTAAAGACGTGCAGTTTAAGGCGCTGGGGCTTCTGGTAGTTGACGAGGAACAGCGTTTCGGCGTCGCCCACAAGGAGAAGATCAAGCAGCTGAAAGGCTCGGTAGACGTTTTAACCCTTTCTGCCACGCCGATCCCACGCACACTGCATATGTCTCTGGTGGGTATGCGCGACATGAGCGTTATCGCCACGCCCCCCAAGAACAGGCTGCCCGTGCAGACATTCGTCATCGAACACCACCCCCGTCTGCTGCAAAAAGCCATTGAGCGAGAACTCTCACGCGGCGGGCAGGTATATTATATTTATAACAGCGTAAAAAATATTGATGAAAAGCTGCAGGAACTGAACGAGCTGGTGCCGCAGGCACGTATACTGGCCGCCCACGGACAGATGACGGAACGCCAGCTGAAGCCGATCATGAGCGACTTTCTGGAGGGCAGGGCAGACATTCTACTCTGCACCACCATTGCGGAATCCGGGCTGGATATCCCGAACGTTAACACGCTGATCGTAGAGAACGCCGAAAACTTCGGCCTGGCGCAGCTTTATCAGCTGCGAGGCCGCGTGGGGCGCTCTAACCAGCAGGCGTTCGCTTATTTCACTTATCGCCCCGGCAAAATCTTACAGGACGACGCACGGCGGCGGCTGGCCGCCATTCGCGATTTCACCCAGCTGGGCGCCGGCTTCAAAATAGCCATGCGTGATCTGGAAATACGCGGCGCCGGCAACCTGCTGGGTGCAGAACAGCACGGGCATATTGCCGCCGTTGGTTTCGATCTATACTGCAAACTGATAAATGAGGCCATTGAACAGGGCATGGGGCAGGCAGAGCCGCCCAAGCCGGCTGTCGAGTGCAAACTGGATCTGGGCCTGGACGCATTTATTCCGGATAATTACGTCAGCGAGGTCACGTTGAAATTCCAGATATACAACAAAATTGCCGCCTGCGAGCAGCCAGAAGATACAGAACAGCTTTTGGCTGAGCTTTCTGACCGTTTCGGGCCACCGCCAAAGGCCGTGCAAAACCTGTTCGTTATCCTCACCCTGCGTAATCTGTCCGAGGCATTGGGCGCAAAATCACTGACCGCGCCGCACCAGCTGCTAACGCTGAACTTTGGTGCAAAAAATCCTTTCGACGGCTCCGCCATGCTAAAGCTGGCCAATGCCTATGGTAAGCGTTTAAAATTCCTCGGCAAAAATGAGCTGCTGCTGCGCCTGACGCTTGCCAACCGCACCGAGGACGCGCGCCTGGCTGAGATCAAAGCGTTTTTAGAGGACTTACTGACGCATCTTAACAAAACACTGGCGCAAGATATTGCAAACCCAGCCGAATAAGTGTAAAATAGTATTATTAACACACACAAACTACAAAACTTTGCTTCAGGAGGAACGAATATGAAGAAAACTCTTAGTCTGCTGGTATGCGGTCTGCTGCTTGCAACCCTGACTCTCAGCGGCTGCGGCGACAAGGCGAAGACCCCGGCAATGATCGTAAACGGGGTGGAAATACCACAGGGCGTGATCAATTATTATCTGAACTATGGCAAGGATTACCTGACCAGCTACGGCATCGACTTCACCGATGAGCAAAACGGCGCGCAATATATGAGCATGGTGGAAGAACAGGCCGTGGATATCGTGACTGAGATGGCAGTGGTGCGCACATTAGCAGCCGACGCCAGCCTCACCGTGGACAAAACTGCGCTTGCCGACGCTATGAACGATCAAAAAGCGCATTTTGCCGATGACGCTGCCTGGGAGACTTGGCTCTCCACATATGAGCTATCCGAGGACGATGTAAATTGGATTTTAGAATATCAGTTGCTGGCTGATGCGCTATATGAGCAGGTGAACAGCGATTTGACGCTCAGCGATTCAGAACTGGCTGAGATTTACAACGCTGACCCTGACGCCTATGACACCTACAAATTCGGCCATATTCTGGTTTCAGTTGAGGGCACAACAGACGAAGCAGGAAATACCGCCGAACCGGACGAGGCCGCATGGGAAACTGCCCGCAAAACCGCAGCTGACCTTATCAGCCAGATCAACGACGGCAGCGCTACTTTTGAAGAATTGGCTCAACGCTATAATGCCGACAGCACCAAAAATACCGGCGGCGATTTGGGAGAATACGTGACCAAACAGGAATCGCCCTATGTGGAGGAATTCAACGCGGCGGCATTTCAGCTAACCGAAGTAGGCGAGATCACGCAGGAACCGGTACACACCAGCTTTGGCTATCACATCATCAAACTTCTGGATAAAACCACCGGCGTTGGCGAGGCCAAGGACGCCATTATTGATCAGGAACTGGGCGATGAACGCGACCAGCGCTACTTTGCAGCAGTGGACGAAGCCATGCAGAACGTGGAAATAACCCAGGATTACACGCGTAAGTACGCCGTAACCGAGGAACCTGCCGCCGGCGACGATACTGACAGCAACGCCGCTGATGGCGGCGAAACGCAGCCCGCAGACAACTGACAATAACGTAAAGCCAAAGATACCTGAGCTAAAGCTCAGGTATCTTTTTTATCAAGCTATTTTAGCAGTCAGTATGGTAATATCATCGCGCACCCGGCCGCCGCTGATGGTGACGGCACGTTCCAGCAAAAACTCCGCCATTTGCTGGGGATCGTCGATGTTGTTGTCCTCAATCAGGTGGACGAGCCATTCCAGATCCTGTTCACTATCGGCGTCCAGCAGACCGTCGCTGGCCATGATCACCATATCGCCAGCTTCCAGCTGCGCCTGATATATGGTCTTATCCACCGTTTGCAGCATACCAACCGGGAGAGACGCATTCTTGATGATTTTGACCTCACCGCCCCGTTTGATAAAGCTGGGCGGCGCACCAGTTTTAATGAATTCCGCACTGTTCTCATAGCGGTCGATAATGCACATATCCAGAGTAACAAACGCCTCCTCGCCGCCTTGCAACATCAAAACGGTGTTTACGGTGTCCACAGCTGTGTGGCGATCAAAGCCTACTTCCAGCAGGTGGGTCAGCATATTAACCGCACTGCCGGATTTAAGCGCCGCAGGAATACCTGCCCCCATGCCGTCGCTAATCATCAAAAGCTGCCGCCCTTCGCCCAAGGTGACGGAATCGCCGGAATCGCCGCAAACGGGGTTGCCGTCCTTAGAGAGCTGGGCTTTGCCGGTAACGAGCGTGTTCGCCCCCTCGCGCAGCATATGAAAACAGCAGCCCACGCCGCAGTTATTGCCGCAGCTAACCTCCTGAGTGCGGAAACGCTTTTGCAGCACGCGGCTCACTTCCCTGGCCGCCATGTCGCGGCAAGCCACCTCGCCAGGGCACTCATCCATGTTCACCCAGAAGTCCAGATTCTTTTCGCCAAGGTGGGTTATCTGAAGCCCCCCCACCGCCAGTCCATGCTTGGCCAGCCGCCGCTGCAGCGCCTTTTCTATATAATTCAGATTGCCGCCAGCGTCCAGCATTTCACTGGCCAGCTTCTCCATCACCTCGGCCGTACCCTCCAGTTGACCGGAGAGGAACAGTCGGCTGCCGCTTTTCTGTTGCTGCCAGTAATTACTTTGGCAGTAAAGCTCGTATAGGCAATTGATCGTTGCCACCAGTTCGCGCATATGCGGGCAACGCCGGGAGAAATTATCCGGCACATCCTGCACAGTGGCTGCGCCCTTTTGTTCTGCCACATTAAAAAGTCCCATCACGCCGCGGTATGTCTCCGCCACGTCCACCGACCAGCACAGATTTCGGATCGAACAGCGGTTGCATACCTGTCCGCAAAGGTGATTCAGCACCATTTCCACGTTCTTTTCCTGTTCTGCCCCATCATCATTATTAACACTGCGGCAGCCAGCCGCCAAATCGCGGAAGATCTGCGCCGCGCTTTGCAGCCGCCGTGCCGAAAAGCGCAGCCGCCGCCGGTTGCTCTCTTCCTCCGTCGTTTTCAGATTCAGCCCGGTAAACATTCTCTCCCCGCGGGCGAGCCATTTCTCAGGCAGCAGGAACAGCATACCCACAGCGATAAAGCTGGCAAAAAGCTGCTGCTGGATGGCCGATATCTCCATTACGTAAAGCCCTAACATCACGTTACCCAGCACGAAGCCCACCGCCACCCCAAGACGCGAGAACCCTTTAAATGCCCCCGCCAGCAGACCGGCAAAAGCATATAGTCCAATAACCGCCGGGGAAACTGCCTGGTCAAGGCTTGGCATAATGCCCATCAGCGCGCCAACGCCGGCGCCAGCGCCCGCGCCGCCCCAAAATGCGGCCAGCATCACCAGAAAGCGGTTAATAATATCCCTGAGTTGCAACCCGGCCACG
Organism: Candidatus Avidehalobacter gallistercoris; assembly: GCA_018715045.1. Taxonomy (GTDB): domain Bacteria; phylum Bacillota; class Dehalobacteriia; order UBA4068; family UBA4997; genus Avidehalobacter; species Avidehalobacter gallistercoris. Next base: position 30,981 of record DVMH01000012.1, on the reverse strand, counting down.
CTGAACTCGCCAAGCCCACATATGCAGCCTAAAAACAGCACGAACAGACAGACCAGCTCATCAGCAGATAAGCTCTTTACCTCTGATATCTCCTGCAAAATGCCGAGCGCAATCAGCATGATCAACGAAAGCCCTGCCGCAAACGCCCCCTCAAAGCAGATGACCAGCAGGTTATAAGCCGACACCTCAGCAAAGATAAGCAGGAACAGCGCTTTCAACGTGACCAGCGCCGCCGCGGAAAGCACTGGCGCCAGCAGCCAGTCCCGCTTTTCGTCGCGGGGTTTTATGTAAAGCAACAGGCAGGCCAGAACCTCAGCCACAATATATGGCCAGGCGTTCAGGCCCAGCGCCGAAACGCTGCCAAGAGCCGCTGAGAGCAGCAGCAACCCGGCTATATGACAATATTTCAGCACTGCCGCCGCAGCAAAAGCCACGCCGAACGGATAAAGCCCGCCCAGAACCTCCGCCCGCCCCAGCATAAACCCGGCGGCAAGGCAGAAAAGGTCAGCCGCACCAATATCCGGCAGCACCCTGTTTCTTCCCCAGAATTTTTCCTCTGGGCTTTCCGGCTTTTTGCTTTGAAACAGCCGAAAACCCCGTTTTTTACCTGCGTCTTTATTTTCAGTTTCCGCCTCTCTGCGAAAAGGATACACCTGCGGCTTGTCCGCCATTTTTTACCACCCTGCTTTGCGTTAAAACTTCTGTCAGGTTTAAGTATATACGAACAGGGCAGCAAATTCTGTCGCAACGGGGCGGCAAATACCTGTTTTCTCTCGCCAAATTCGGGCAATATTTCCCAGCATTTTTTAGCCGGAATCCAATTCAACATTTCCACTACATAACCCGCATAAATCCCGTGAAAAAGTATTATTCGATCCCTCACAAATAAAAAACCGACTGTGCATTGACAGCCGGTTATAATATGTAATTTCAAATTACTTCACTTCCGCCTGATCACGCTCGGCCAGATATTTCTCCAGCTTGCGCTTCACGCGTTGCAGGGCATTGTCGATGGATTTAACGTGGCGCCCCAAATCCTCAGCGATCTCCTGATACGATTTGCCCTCCAGGTAATAAATCAGCACCTGCCATTCCAGGGAACTTAAAAGCTCGCCCATTTTCTCTTCAATTTCGGAAAATTCTTCACGGCTGATAATCAACTCCTCCGGGTCGGTTACCTTATTGCCGGTGATGACGTCCAGCAAAGTACGATCAGAGTCCTCGTCGTAAATCGGCTTGTTCAGACTGACATAGGAATTAAGGGGTATGTGCTTCTGGCGAGTAGCTGTTTTGATGGCTGTGATGATTTGGCGGGTGATACAAAGCTCCGCAAACGCGCGGAACGAGGAAAGCTTGTCACTGCGGAAGTCACGAATGGCCTTATACATACCGATCATGCCCTCCTGGATCAAGTCCTCCTTGTCACCGCCCAGCAGAAAATATGTCCGCGCCTTGGCTCGCACATAATTCTTATATTTGTTGATCAAAAATTCCTGCGCATCAATATCGCCCGCCCGCGCGATTTCAACGATCTGTTCATCAGTCATCGCGCTGTAATCCGGGAGCATTGCGCCGGCCACACCCAGCTTCATGCTATTTCACCCCTACCATAAACCATTATAGCTTATCTGAAGGGTGCCGTCAAGCTGCGCTGCACAAAAATTCGACGGCCAATTTTCGCCAAATCACCGTATATCCGCCTATTTCAGCGTATTTCCCGGGTTCTGCGCCGTCACGCGCCTCTCAAAATCCCAACGAGGAATTCTCACTTCCCGCCCACAAGTAAGACAGCAGATATCCATATCCATACCCACGCGGGTGACCCGCCAGTCCAATCCCCCACAAACATGGGGCTTTTTCAGGCGCGCCACATCGCCAAGCTGCCAGTTATGCCTTTCCGTCATTGCTTATCGCCGTCCTTCAGATACAGTTCTCCCTCGTCGCGCAAAATATCTTCGGCCAGCCGCTTTTCCCAGCGGTCGATAAACGATGAACACATCGCTTTCACCTGCCAGGCAGTGTCTGCCGCCAAAATGCGCCGCAGCGTCGGTATCGCCGCCGTGCCCCCCAAAAGCCCCAGCGTTTCGCAGGCGGCCATGCGTACATTGGGCAATACGTCAGCTAACGCGGGCGCAAGAAAATCCAGCAGGTCTTCGCCCTTGCAAAGATGAGAGGTCTGCACCGTTTTGGCCGCCAGTACACGAATATCCGCCTCAGCGTCAATAAGAGCCGCCTCTAATACCCGCAACGTGCCGCCAGATTTAAGCTCGCCTGAAAGCCGCACCGTCCAACGCCGCGCTGCCGGCGGCATATCAGCAAAACGCACGGCCAGTGCCATTCCGCAGGCTTCCTGCCAAGGAGCAAGAAGCGCCGCCGCTTCAGTTACATCATATTTATCCGGCTCAGAAAACGCCGCCGCCAACAGCAGGCCAGGGGTATCATCGTCATGCAGCTCGTTCAGCAGACACAGCAACAGCGTATGCTGTTTAGAATCGCCGCCCAGCCGCCGCACGGCCAGCGAAAGCAGCGGTTTGCGCGTCGCTGCATCCGCATACGGCCAAACCGCCGTCAGCATTTTATACGCCGCCTGGTCAGATATGTTGTCAAGCCATTGCTCCGGCCAACCCTGCTCCCAGGCGCAGGCCGCGGCCTCAGACCGCTCATTCTCGCCCATCTTAAGCCACATTTTCACAAGCTTCGCTGCCGCCGGGGGTTTGATACGCCATTTCTCAAGCATGGCCGGTTTATAGCCGCCAAATAACATATTGCAACCTCCCGTCAGCGACCAAGCGCCGGCAGATAAGCCAAGGCCGCCTGAGCGGAAATAACCTGCACAGCGCTCGCCCATACCAAAGAGCCGATATCCATCACCACAGGCAACACATATTTGGAGCTGGTGAAAATGGTATTCAGCACAGTCAAATCAGGCGCCAGCCCGATCAGCCATGGCAAAAACCACTTATAAATGAAATAAAGCACCGTCGAGAACACGAAAAGCTCCAGACAAGCGCCCAATACCCGGCTGATGAAGCCAACCAACGGCGTGGCATTCACCACCGTGCCCGCTGTATTAACTAAAAAGCGCACCAGCCACGTCACAATCGAGGTCAGAAGAATGAACAGCACCAGTTCCGCCAGCCTTCCAGCCGCCGTTTCAGTGAAAAACCAGCTGGCAGCCAGCTGGCTTTGCTCAGTACCAGTCACACCATAAAGCGCCAGACCCAATTTATCCGCCAGCGCCGGCAGCAGCAGCGGCGTCAGCCTGCGCGCCACCATAATGCCCACCAGCACGCCGCCGATGTTGCCCAAAAGTTTGATAACGCCATGCCGCCAGCCGTCCAGCACGCCAATTAACAGCAACACAAACAGAATTAAATCGCCCATACTATCCCTCTCCTCACAACTTTAAACCTCACAAAATTTAATCAAGGACGCGTCTGACCCTGCCCGTTAATCAAATATTTATACGTCGTCATCGCAATAAGCCCCATCGGGCCGCGCGCGTGCAGCTTTTGAGTGCTGATGCCAATTTCCGCCCCAAAGCCAAACTGAAAGCCATCGGTAAAGCGGGTGCTGGCGTTTACATAAACCGCCGCCGCGTCTACCGACGACTGAAAATATGCCGCCGCTGTCACGTCATCCGTCACGATACATTCGGAATGGCGTGTACCATATTTGTTAATGTGCGCCACCGCTTCTTTATAGTCGCCCACCACTTTGCAGGCAATAATCAGATCGCTATATTCCGCAGCAAAATCGGCTTCTGACGCCAGGATAGCCGTCATGCCAGCCCTTTGCAGTGCCGCGTATGTTTCATTACAGCCTCTCACCTCAACCCCGGCGGCAGAGAGCGCCCGCACCAGCCGCGGCAACAGGCTGTCCACCAGCGCCCGATCAATCAGCAGCGTTTCCACCGCGTTACAGACGGCAGGCCGCTGCACCTTGGCATTCAGCAAAATCTGCTCTGCCCAGTCCGGATTGGCCGTCTTTTCAATATAAATATGACAGTTGCCAGCCCCCGTTTCAATCACCGGAACGGTAGCCTCGCGTAGAACAGTCTGAATCAGTCCAGCGCCGCCACGGGGAATCAGCACATCCACAAATTCTTTCAGATGCATAAGCTCATTGGCGCTTTCCCGCCCGCCGTCGGCCACCACCTGCACCGCATCCGCCGGTAATCCCGCCGCCGCCACGCCTTGCCGCAACGCCTCGCCCACCGCGAGATTTGAGCGCAAAGCGTCGCTGCCGCCCCGCAAAATCACTGCGTTGCCACATTTCAGCGAGATACCCGCCGCATCCGCCGTCACATTGGGACGCGCTTCGTAAATGATACCAACCACGCCCAGCGGAACCCGCTGCTGGATTATTTCAATATCCTCCGCCGCCCGCCAGCGCCGCATTTCTTCGCCGATTGGGTCTGGGAGTTCCATAAGAGCCCAAAGCCCCGCCGCCATATCCTGCAAACGTGCCGGGTTAAGCGCCAGCCGGTCAAGCATGGCGCGGCTGGCGCCTTTTTGCTCCGCCTGCGCCAAATCCGCCCGGTTAGCTGCGAGAATCTCCGTTTCCGCCGCAAGCAGCGCTGCTGCCATCGCGTCTAGCGCCGCATTCTTCTGCACGCTTTGCGCCTGCGCCAACGCCTGCGTAGCCGCTTTGGCCCGCCGCCCCATTTCGTAAACGCTTAAAGCATCCGTCATACGCTCACGTCCTCCTTATCGCCAGCCGAAGCTAGGCATTGATCCAGCCCAACGCCGCCGCCAGCAAAACGGCCACGCCCAGCACGATACGATACCAGCCGAAAGCCTTAAAATCATGCGCCTTGATATAAGCCATCAAAAATTTAATAGCCAGTACCGAAACGATAAACGACACCAACATACCCACTGCCAGCGTCAGCGCCTCTGTCAGCGTAAAACCAAGGCCAAATTTTACCAGCTTCAAAAAGCTTGCGCCAAACATCACTGGAATAGCGAGAAAGAATGAAAACTCCGCTGCGTCGCGCCGGTTGACGCCCAAAATCATCGCGCCTAAGATAGTAGAACCGCTGCGGCTGGTTCCCGGCACTAATGACAAAACCTGAAACAAGCCGATACCAAGCGCAGTGGGATAAGATATCTCCTCCAGCGAGCTAATGCGGAAAGTACGGCGATTGTTGTATTGCTCCAGCAAAATAAAGAACACGCCGTAGATGATCAACGCCCAGGCCACAACACTGCTGCTCCGCAGGTGTTCGTCCATCCAATTGTCAAACAACAGCCCCAGAACGGCTGCTGGCAGGCACGCCACAATAACCTTACACCAGAGGTTAGCCGTCGCCCGCTTTTCTGAATAACTTTTCCGGCGGGAAAACACATTCAGCTTGTCAAAATAAAGATAGCAAACCGCAAGAATCGCCCCCAGCTGGATCACTACCAAAAACATATTCCAGAACTCATCGCTGACATTCAGCCGCAAAAACTGGTCAAACAAAATTAAATGCCCGGTGCTGGAGATAGGCAGCCATTCGGTAATGCCCTCCACAACGCCGAGGCAAACAACTTTCATAAATTCCCAAACCGTCATAAAAAAGCCCTCGCTCCTTTCCTATCACAAAGCAATTTATTCCTCGCGGATATGCGCGCCCACCTGCAAAAGCTTGCCGATGATATCCTCATAACCGCGGTAAATATGATCCACTTGCTCAATGACCGTTTCGCCTTCCGCCGCCAGAGCCGCTACGATCATGGCTGCCCCTGCACGCAAATCTGTCGCCGCAACGCGTCCGCCCTTAAGCTTCGGCACGCCGTTAATAACGGCAGTATTGCCGCGCACAGTGATATCCGCGCCCATTTTTCTAAGCTCTGGCACATGCATAAAACGGTTTTCAAAAACCGTCTCCTTGATACTACTGCAGCCTCCCGCCAGCGTCAGATAAGCCATGAACTGCGCCTGCATATCCGTGGGAAAGCCAGGATACGGTAGCGTTTTGATCTCCACCGGCAGGATATCCTTGGCCGGCAGCACGCGCAGCCCGTCAATATCATCAATAATGCGCACCCCACTGTCGTTCAGCTTGGCAATAATCGGCTGCAAATGGCTGGTGATAACGTTCTCCAGGAAAAGCTCGCTCCGGGTTATCGCCGCCATCAGCATAAAGCTGCCCGCTTCAATGCGGTCAGGGATCGTGGTGTGACGCGCCGGGCGTAGTTCCTCCACACCGAAAATACGCACCACATCAGTGCCTGCGCCCTTAATCTTTGCCCCCATAGCATTCAGAAAATTGGCCAGGTCGACGATCTCCGGCTCCTTGGCAGCATTTTCGATCACCGTGTTGCCCTCGGCCAGCGAGGCGGCCATCATGATGTTCTCTGTCGCGCCCACGCTGGGGAAATCCAGATAAATGCGTGCGCCGTGCAGATGGTTGACCCGCGCTTCGATGTAATTGTCGCTGATGGTGATACCTGCGCCCATCGCCTCAAAACCTTTCAGGTGCAGGTCGATCGGACGGGCTCCGATGGCACAGCCGCCCGGAAGCGGAATACGTGCCTGGCCAAGCCGCGCCAACAGCGGCCCCATCACCAAAAAAGAGGCGCGCATTTTCTGCACTTCTTCAAAGGGCGCAGTCGCGTTGGAAAGCTCCGTTGCGTCAATGGTCAGCGTGCCAGATTCATACGAAGTGGCCGCGCCCAGATAATTCAAAACGTCGCACATAAAGCAAACGTCGGTCAGCCAGGGCGTTTCCTCGATCTGCGATACGCCCTCGGGCAGCATAGCCGCGGCAATCAGCGGCAACACAGCGTTCTTTGCCCCACTGATATGCACCACGCCGGAAAGCTTATGCCCGCCCTCGATCACAATATTGTTCACAGGGGTTACCTCCTGAGTTTTCCGTCTGAAAGTCTTAAGCATGATTAATTCGCCGCCGAACACTTTTTTTCCTGCCAAAAGGCTGGCATTACGGCATTTTTTTAAGATATCCGCGGGAAAAGCACGCTGATCGTCGTTCCCTTGCCTTCGGCACTTTCGAGTTTTAGCTCCGCCCCATGCTGGATCACAATATGCTTGACGATAGCCAGACCCAAACCAGTGCCGCCGCTGGACTTGCTGCGGCTTTTATCCGCGCGGTAGAAACGCTCGAAAATACGCTCCTGATGTTCCGGTGGTATGCCGATACCGTTATCGGCGACAGAGAGAATCACGCTGGACGCGTCCTCAGTCACGCTCACCCGCACAAAGCCCCCAGGGCGATTATAGCGGATAGCGTTGTCACAGAGGTTGTAAATCAGCTCTTCCAGCAGCTCCCGCCGCCCCAGCACCTGCGCATAGCAGCCGGAAACAGAAATATCCACGCCGGCCTTTTCGGCGTTAAACGCCAGCATACCAGCCGTATCCTGCGCGATTGGCAGAATACTCAGCGGCTGCATTTCCTCGCCTGGTTCAGCCTCGTCCAGCTCGGAAAGCTTGATGATGTCGCGTATCAGGTCGATAAGACGTCCTGCCTCGGCGTGGATCTTGCCGGCAAACTCTTTCACATCCTCGTCCTTGGCAATGCCAGTTTCAATCATTTCTGCATAACCGGAAATAGAGGTCAGAGGTGTTTTCAGCTCATGCGATACGTTAGCGGAAAATTCCTGCCGTTGCCGCAGGTTTTCATCTTTCTGCACCTGTTGGCGACGCAGTGTTTCGATAAACGGCAGCAACTCCGGATAGGGCGCGTTTTTTTCCAGTTCGTCCAAATCTTTCGCCATATCCACCAATGGCGAGAGTAACCACGCGGAAAGGCGCTTGGCCAAGAGCAACAGCGCCGCAAACAGCAACAGGCCAAGCAACAGCGACAGCCACGGCGCATATGCCTGCTGTGTCAGCAAAACTGCTGAGAGCGCCGCTCCCGCCGCGCCAAAGCACACGCCTACCAGCACAAACAGCCAAAAAAGTTTCTTCGCCATTAAAAAACTCCAATTAAATAATCTCAAAAATCAGTCTATTTTATAGCCCACATTGCGCACAGTTTTAATGAGAGCTCCACTTGTTCCCAGCTTTTGGCGCAGAGTTTTGATATGCATATCCACCGTGCGGCTTTCGCCCTCAAAATCAGTACCCCACACCTTATCCATAATACGCTCGCGCGTCAGAACTATGCCGCTGTTTTGCAGGAGCATTTTTAAAAGCTCATATTCCTTGAACGTCAGGCTGCATATTTCGCCGCCGGCGAACACCAGCCTTTTGGCGTCGTCCACCACAATATCGCCGGCAGCCAGGTGGGAATGTTCCGGATTCTTGACCCGGCGCAGCGCCGCTTTCACCCGCGCTACAAACTCGATGATGCCAAATGGTTTCGAAATATAATCATCCGCACCCTCGTCAAGTCCTCGCACCGTGTCCAGCTCACTGCTTTTGGCCGTTACCATGATTACAGGTATATCGCGGGTGCGGTTTTCAGCGCGCAGCTTCTTCAGTATACTGAATCCGTCCTCGCCGGGGAGCATTATATCCAAAATTAAAAGCTCCGGCAGTTGTTTGGCGCACTCAGCCCAGAACTCGGCAGCGGTGACCAACTCCTTCACCGCAAAGCCGCTGTTCTTTAGGGCATAGCTCTCCATCTGCCGGATATTTGCATCGTCTTCCACAATATAGATCATGCTGAATTCACCCAAGATAATTATAGCTGTTATCCGGGGAAAGCACAAGTCAATTTTTTATTTGGGCAACGAGTATTTCTGCTTGAACATATTGTAAAGCTTGGTATATTCCAGCTCTCCCGAGGCTTTCAGATTGCTTAAATACTCGTGGGTATCAAAACTGTCATGCTGCATTTCAATCAAACAGACGGCCACGTTGCTGCAATGGTCGGAGATTCGCTCAAGATTCGTCAGCACATCCAGATATACGAAGCCCTTTTCCAGCGAACAAAGCCCCCGCTGCATACGCGCAATGTGGCGGTTCTTCAGCTCCGCGCACAGGAAGTCAACAACCTCTTCCAGCGGCTCCACCTGCACAGCGTTGCGCAAATCTTCCGTTTCAAATGCCCTAAGCGTCAGCTGCAGAGTCTCCGTCACCGCGCCCTGCAGCACAGCCAGTTCTCGCCGCGCCTCATCGGAAAAGTTGATCCGCTTTTCATGCAGCTCCGTGGCAGAATTAAGCAGATTGCAGGTGTGGTCGCCAATGCGCTCAAAATCACTGATGGTGTGCAGCACCTTGGATATTTTGCGGCTGTCATTTTGCGAGAGGCTACGCCCTGAAAGCTGCATCAGATAAGTGCCCAGCTTATCCTCAAAGCTGTCAATGCGATCCTCATTATCCTCAATACGCTGCACCTTGGAACCTTCGTATTTATCCAGCAGCTCAAAACTCAGCGCCAGGCTCTCCGCACCCATCTGCCCCATCTGCAGCGTGCGCTTATCGGCCTGCTCCAACGCCAGGCCGGGGGTCAGCAGCAGTCGCTGGTCGAGAATTTCCGGCTCGGCCACGCCGGCCGCAGCGGCTGGCTCGTCTTTGATCGTCAGGCACACCAAACGCTCCAACTGCTTAGTAAACGGCAGCAGAATCAGCGTACAGGTGACGTTGAACAAACTGTGTAGCGCAGCAATGTGCCACGCGTCAATCGGTGCCTCAAAAAAGCTGAACTGCACCACCATATTCAGACCGTAAAAAGCAACCAGGAAGATAATCGCGCCAATAATGTTGAAATATAAATGACCCAGAGCGGCGCGGCGGGCGTTTTTGTTGGTGCCAATAGAAGAAAGCATAGCCGTCACACAGGTGCCGATATTTTGCCCCAAGATGATCGGCACAGCAGTGTTATATGTCACCATACCGGAAATGGTCAGCGCCTGCAAAATACCGATGGAGGCCGCCGAGCTTTGCAAAATGCCTGTCATCAGCGCGCCCATCAAAAGCCCCAGAATCGGATTGCTGAACAACAGCAGCAGATCCGAAAACTCCGGCATATCCGCCAGCGGCGCCACAGCATTGGACATGGTTAGCATACCAAACATCAAAAGAGCAAACCCCAGGAAAATGCTGCCGATATCCTTTTTGCGCGTACTTTTGGCAAACATCAGAAGACATATGCCCAACAGGGCGATAACCGGCGAAAATGAGGACGGCTTCAGCATATTAATAAAGAAATTATCGCTTTCGATACCAACAAGGCTCAAAAACCACGCGGTTATCGTGGTGCCAATGTTAGCGCCCATAATGACGCTTAACGCCTGCGACAATTTCATAATACCGGAGTTCACAAAGCCCACTACCATCACTGTGGTGGCCGATGACGACTGGATAACCGCCGTCACCACCGCGCCCAGCAACACGCCTTTCAGCGGGTTGGCCGTCATTTTGCCCATCAGCTTGGTGAGGCTGCCGCCTGCCTGCTTCTCCAGCCCCTCGCCCATAACCTCCATACCGTAAAGGAAGAATGCCAGCCCTCCCAGCATGGTCAACACGTCAAAAATACTCATATCTTCGCCCCAAAATCCTTCCGCTAAATTTTTCTTCTTTCATATATTCCTGTTAAGTTTAGCTACGAAAGGTAAAATCCAGCGCAAGTTTTGTGTAAAATATATGTAAAATTTGCTCCATCCCCTTGACAACACCGTTGCAATCTGTATAATTGTATTAGTTGATTAATACAATTATACAGTGGCCCGGCGCTTGTGGTAGTAACCGGGCGGGTATAACTGCAACGCAAAATCAAATTTCGGAAAGGAGCATCAAAAAAATGGCTTGGAGCTTTGATGCCGGCCGGCCAATCTATCTGCAATTGGTGGAGCATATTCAGCAGAAAATATTAAACGGCGAATATCAGCCAGGCGAGAAGCTGCCCTCAGTGCGCGATCTGGCTGCGGAGGCGGCGGTGAACCCCAACACCATGCAGAAAGCGCTTTCTGAGCTGGAACGCGGCGGACTGGTGTTCGCGCAACGCACCAGCGGCCGCTTTATCACTGATGACGCGGCCAAGATACGGCGTCTAAGGCAGGCGGCGGCGCTGGCAATAGCGCGGCGATTTCTGGCCGATTTGAATCAGCTCGGCATAACGCCAAATGAAGCGGCGGCGCTGCTGGATGCCGCCCAGACATCTTATACGAGGAGTGATGATAGTGAGTGAGATTATTTTAGAATGTCGCGGACTCAGCAAAAGCTACGGCAAAAAGACAGCTCTGCGGGATCTGAACTTTACGCTGCCGGCCGGACGGCTTATCGGTCTGCTCGGCCCCAACGGCAGCGGCAAAACAACGCTTTTGAAGCTGATCAACGGTCTTTTGACTCCGACAAAAGGCGAGCTGCTGATCAACGGCCATACCCCAGGTATTGATACGAAAAGTATAGTGTCTTACCTGCCGGAACGCACCTATCTGGACGATGGCCAGCGGGTGAGAGACGTGCTGCAATTCTTCGGCGATTTTTACGCCGATTTCGAGACGGAGCGCGCCCGCGCCATGCTGGACGATCTGCATATCGACGAAAATGCCCGGCTGAAAACGCTCTCCAAGGGCACCAAGGAAAAAGTACAGCTGATTCTGGTGATGAGCCGCCGCGCCAAACTTTATTGCCTTGACGAACCAATTGCCGGCGTTGATCCGGCCGCGCGGGATTATATCCTCCGGACGATCATCAACAACTATAACCCTGAAGCCAGCGTGCTGATCTCCACCCACCTGATCTCTGACATCGAACAGGTGCTGGACGAAGTGGTATTTTTGCAGAATGGCAGCATCATCATGCAAAAATCGGTGGACGATATCCGCTGCGAGGACGGCAAAAGTGTGGACGCACTGTTCCGGGAGGTGTTCAAATGTTAGCCAAGCTGCTTAAATACGAATTTAAGGCCACCGGACGTACGCTGCTGCCGGTTTACGCGGTGCTGATTGCCATGTCGCTGCTGGTCAATCTTACGGTGAACCACGGAAACACTTTTAATAACCTGGACGATTCTCTGCTGGGCATTTTGCAGATGGTCATAATACTGGCCTACGGCTGCATTATCGGCATGGTCTGCATTGTAACGGTACTGCTGCTGATCCAGCGCTTTTATAAAAACCTGCTGCGCGACGAGGGCTATCTGATGCACACCCTGCCCGTTAAGCCCTGGCAGAACATCATGGCAAAGCTGGTGCCAGCCGTGCTATGGAGCCTGCTGAGCCTGTTTATGGCGATGCTTTCCGTAATGATCATCGGCATGGATCTCCACGCCTGGGCAGAATTCTTCCGCGACTTCGGCTATATGCTCAACCGCTTATTCCAGGAGTTTGGTATCCACGGGCTGCTGTTCATATTCGAATTGCTGATACTGGTTTTTGCCAGCATGGCCAACGAGATTTTGCAGGTTTATGTATCGCTGGCCGTGGGGCACACTGCCAACAACCGCCGGATTTTATGGTCGGTGGCAGCATATATCGGTATTACGATCGCCTTTTCGTTTATCACCATGTTGCTCGGCAATATATGCAATACGCTTGGCATATTCCAATATTTTGGAAATATGTTCATCGGTCATAATATCGCCGTCGTACACTACGTCATGTTGGTTTCCATCGCCTTTATCATGCTGGTGAATACAGTGTTCTTCGGCGGCGCCAATTATATTCTGAAGCGCAAACTCAATCTGGAATAACGCTGAAAGAAACCGACATAAAAAACTGTTCTATCTGTTACCGACAGCGCTGCTGTACGCAAGGCTGACAGTCTGCACACCGCAGCAGCCAGATACCCTGCTGGACGGCAAGACAGGCAATTATTACGGCAACCAAACGTCAGATAACAGCGAGGACAGCTTGATAAAGCGCACATCAAAGACGAGCTGACTGTTCGTACCATAGGCTATAAACACCGTGCCAATGATCGAGGAATAGCTGAACTTTTATATGACGGCAAGCGGATATTTTCTCCTGCGCACAATTTGTCGCCGAATAAACCCTTGACATTTCGGCTCATCTATACTATAATAAATAGGCGCTCATAAGAACGCCTATATCGCGGAGTGGAGCAGTTGGTAGCTCGTCGGGCTCATAACCCGAAGGCCGTAGGTTCAAGTCCTGCCTCCGCAACCATACCGAGTGTTCATAACGGATTTAGGTTATGAACACTCGATTTTCTTTATACCAATTGGTTTCCTTGTATGTACGGAGCAGGTTTCGAGCCTGCTCTTTTTTGTTTTATGTGGATTTTACTTTCTCATGCTGTCTAATGAACTTCCAGAATATCCTGATCTATAATTCTGTCAACACTTTCCAGCTTAAGCATGTTATTGCTTACAATTCTCTGCATTTGACACTTTAAAGTCCGATAATACCGGGATGTTGATTCTTATTATAGATAAGATTATGACTATAAGTAAGAAAGCTGCAACTTTTATAAAACATCCAAGTTGCGTCAGCCTTATAGTGAAGTAAAGAAACTACTTGTTAAACGCCAGGCTTAAAGAGTTACTCCACCAAAGGCCACGCCTGATATAATAGTCTGCTGTCTGACAAGTCATCGGCCGATGTTGCAACCGCACGAGGGTTTAACACCTCTTCCGGTTTTGCCAAGACTTTCCGTAAGCATTATGGAATCACGCCGTCTGCGTGTCGAAAAGAAATGACCAATGAACGTTTCCGTGTAGAGCCGGAATTTCGCTCGCTGGATGCTTTTTATGCTTTAGGATACCGGCTCGCCCCCCGCAACAGGAATTCAGCGTTCTGGCTGCCGGTGCGTACTGGATGGACAAGGAATTTGCTTTTGTCAGCTCGGAAGACTATCGTAAACTCAGCGACCCCGATCCTACGGAAGTTGGCGCATGGATCCAGCCTGACGCGGCCACCGGCGAACTCTTCTATTTCTTCCGCCCTGTTGCAAAAGACCTCTCCTTTATCCCTCAAGGACTGACCACGCTTTATGTGGAAGCAGCAAATTACGCCGTATTTCCAATACCGCCCAGCAATGGCAACATGACGCTGTTGAATGAGAATGTGCGACGCATGTGGAAATACGTCTTTGGCGAGTGGTTACCGCAGAACGGAAATTTGCAGGCTGCAGAAGACAAAATTGATTTGGAACTTTACCACAACGGCAAAACCTTTCTGTATGTTCCTGTCGTACTCAAGTAATCATGCAGCAATAGTGCCGCAAAATAAAGCGGCCTGGAGAGAACTGTTCCTCCCCAAGCCTTATAGTTACAGCATATTGCACCGCCCTTTTGCTGAGTTTCCCCAGAGGTGCGCAGTTCATCTTAACCATTGAATAGCGCGGCTGGCGTGTTATTTATAAAAATTATCTGTTTTCGGTTCGTTGTAATCCCCAAATACAAACTCAGCTTTAAGCCGATAGGCTGGCCAGGCAAAGCAGGCTCAGCAATTCTCGGCTTCATTCCTCCAATGCTTTATTGATACAGGAAATCGCATTCAGGCTGCGGGGATAACCGATATAAGGCAGACATTGTGAAACTACTTTAATTAGAAAATCCCTGTCGTTTCCCATGTTCATATTGCCTTTAGAGTGAGCAATCAGCTGCGGTTCACAGCCGCCTTGCGCCATAAGGAAACAAAAGGTAATAAGTTCACGCTCCGCAAGGCTTAACCCGTTTCGGGTATAGTAATCGCCAAAACAGTTCGCCGCCAGCCAGCGGTTGATATGGCCCGCTTTCCAAGCCTCTTTCATTTGTTCGCCAAAGATTGCCGCCTGTGCTGCAATTCCTTTTTCCAGCCGGTTTTCAAGAGAAGTCGTTGCCTGGCCGTCAAGAGGAAGCGCAACGCCCTGCTCAGTCAAAATTTCATTGGTAACATTTAGAAAAGGCAGCATTCTGCCATAGCCCAAATAGTCGGTTGCCTGATACACAATCTCCTTGGCGGCTATCGGCGTCATACCTTTTTCCAAGGCTTTCGGCAGTATTTCTCTGTATGCGTCCACTCCGCCGCAGCCAATCAGCGTTGCCAACACTGCCAAATAACGGGTAAACTCCGGCAGCTGCTGGCCTTGTTCATTGATGACTTCATCAAACGCAAAATACTCGAAGCGTTCGGCAAACTCGGGGTCAGTTCTATGTAAATTCATTATTGGTGCTCCTTTCAGATTTTCTGGTTTCCTGTAGACCAGACGTGCGGCTGCCTGACGGTATCAGGTGTATTTTGTGCCATTACGCCCACTAATTTATGGGGAACATAAGCTTGTTCCAAATATGTCATTTCATCAGCGGTTAAAGTAAGCTCGACTGATTTCGCCGCACCCTCAATGTGATGCAGCTTCGTTGCACCCACAACGGGAGCCGTAACCTTTGTTAAGAGCCATGCAAGAGAAATTTCCGTCATAGAAACACCGTGTTTTTCCGCAAGTTCCGCTACACGATCAATAATAATACCGTCCTGTGCGGCGGTGGAATCATATTTCAGATGTGCGTAACTGTCCTCCTGCAAACGCTTTGAGGTTTCACCGGGGCGTCTGGAGAGCCGTCCGCCGGCCAGGGCACTATACGGTGTCGTTGCAATATTCTCTTCTTTGCAGAGTTTTGCCATTTCCCGTTCTTCCTCACGAAAGATTAAATTATAATGCCCCTGCACCGATACAAATTGCGCAAATCCCTCTTTTTCAGCAAGTGCGTTTGCCTGTGCCAGCTGATAGGCAAAGCAGTTAGAAATACCTATATAGCGGGCTTTACCTGCTTTTACAGCGTTGTTCAAACCCTCCATAACATCATAAAGCGGCGTTGCATAATCCCACATATGATAGATATATAAATCTACATAGTCCGTTCCGAGATTTTCAAGACTTTTATTCAGCATTCTTTCGATATGCTGCTGCCCGGTAACACCGTTTTCAACTTCATCAGGAGTACGGGGAAGAAACTTTGTTGCAATAACAACATCATCGCGTTTTGCAAAATCCCGAATTGCTCTGCCAAGATACTGTTCACTTGTTCCGCTTTGATAGGCAATCGCCGTATCAAAGAAATTAACGCCAAGCTCAAGCCCTTTTTTAATGATTTCACGGGAATGAGTCTCATCAATCGTCCAACTGTGCTGCCCCTTACCCGCTTCGCCAAACCCCATACACCCCAGACAAATACGGGATATATGAAGGTCTGAATCTCCTAATCTTGTGTATTCCATATCTTTGTCTCCTTATACGCCCGTAAAAACACACTTTTTTCTTTCATTTTTCCATATGGGGTGCAGGTCTTTTTTCAGGCGGGGAATAGACCAGCAGCCTAACAGAGTTTTTCACCATTGTAATAATGCCTGTATCTAACTGGCGGACAGGCGGTTATAAATCTGCATAAGATCTTTGGCATTTCTGTTCAAACGGCCAAGATCCGAATCCCCTGTATCATAAAGAATTAACCACAGGGCATTTTTTCTGTCATAAGTCAGCCTTTCAATTAAAGACCTTTTATCCAATCTGCCAGCTCCCGGTCAGAAACACTATTCAGCATTTTACCCTGCTCCCAATCTGCACTCGGGCAAAGAGATTTCAGTACTTCTACGGTTTTACCCATTCCGCTGCCACCTGAAGTAGCAAAGGGGATCATTGTTTTCCCACCAAAATCGTAACTTTCCAAAAAAGTATTTATAATGGTGGGAGCAACATACCACCAAATCGGGAAACCGATAAATACGGTATCATAGTTCTCCATATCGGAAAGCCGTTCTGCGATTTCAGGACGGGAATCAGGATTGCTCATCTCAACAGAACTGCGGCTATTTTTGTTTGTCCAGTCAAGATCGGCACGAGTATAGGGAACAGCGGGCTTAATTTCAAAAAGGTCTGCGTCTGCCACATTTGCCAAACGCTCCGCAACGTTCCTGGTGACGCCGCTTGCCGAAAAGTATGCAACTAATTTTTTCATTTTATCTTTCCTCCAATTTGTTATATTCTTCATCGCTTACAGGTTCGCACCATTCATTCGAGGTATTCTCTCCCGGTACTTCCACAGCAATGTGTGAAAACCAACTATCCTTCTTCGCACCGTGCCAGTGCTTAACCTCTGCCGGAATCGTGATGACTGTTCCGGCAACAAGAGAAACGGGCTGCTTATTTTCTTCCTGATACCAACCCTCACCTGCCGTACAAATCAGAAGCTGACCCCCGCCGCTTTTGGCATGGTGAATATGCCAGTTGTTGCGGCAGCCCGGCTCAAAGGTTACGTTGGCGAGAAAAACCGCCGTTTCTTTCGAGTCGGTTAATGGGTTTAAAAAGGATTTCCCAATAAAATATTGGGCGAATGCTTCATTAAAACGGCCTTTCCCAAATACATTTTCTTTTGCAAAATCTTCATAAAACAAATATTTCATATTGGTTTACTTACCACCTTTCTATTGTATATTGTTATCTTCAATCCACCCGATAATATCTCAGAAAAGCTTCAAGCCTAACGAATCGTGCATAGATATTGCAAATTTCCTTTCCGTTAGAGAAAAATAGAGGCATTCCTTTCTGGAACACCTTTTATAATTATAATATAAATTGTTCAAAATGTCTAATACTTATAATTTATCAAGACCCATGCCTTTTAGTAATGCATAAGAAAAATGATAAATAAACTTGCTTCAACCTCTGACGCCTGCCACTTTTTCCATGCTAAAACGACCGGGGTTTCTCAGACGAGAGATATAATGAGAGAAAGCATATATTTTTTCTCTTGCGATTGCTGAAAAACAATTCAGTATACAAAGTTCCATATCAGCAGTCGCGGGATATGCTTTTAAGTAATATCACATATAGCCCCAGCAAACGCAAGATACATTTACGTCTGATTCACCACTCTTCGTCTATTTCATCTATCGTTAACTTTCGTTACGTACTTTTTCCTGATATCCACAGCCCCACACTTCCATAGCGTCAAGAATAGGACGCATGGATTCGCCCAACTCACTCAATGAGTATTCCACGCGTGGCGGCACTTCGGCATATACCATGCGATTGATAATCCCGTCAGATTCCATTGCCCGCAAACTGTCAGTAAGCACTTTCTGGCTGATACCATTCAGGTCTTTCCTTAACTCGTTGAACCGCCAGGGCCTTTGTAACAAATTGCGCAAAATCAGAAGTTTCCACTTGCTGCCAATTAGTTGAACTGTAGTGGCAACAGGGCAGTCCGGCAATTCTTCTTTTGTCAACATAGCTATATACTCTCCCAGAAGTTTAAAATAGAATGTTACACTCAAATTATAACGCAATATTGCGGTTTATGCAATAAGTTACAATAAAGTGACCGGGTAATAAAAAAGTGCCTACTTGTTTGTCAGGTAAAAACTATTTAATATAAAACTGCGAACCGGGAACCAGGTTCGACAATCACAACAGGAGGTAGATAATTATGGCACTTTCTAATCTGTACGGCTGGGCCGGCACTGCCTGCGGCGCATCTGATAAGCCTGCTGAGCAGCCCGCCGCTTGCGGTTCTGCCTGCGGCGCATCTGACAACACCACGGAGCAGCCCGCCGCCTGCGGTTCTGCCTGCGGCGCATCTGACAACACCACTGAGCAGCCCACCGCCTGCGGTTCTGCCTGCGGCGCTGGCGACAAGTAGTTTAGCGCCAGCCTCCCCGGCAAGGCTGAGCCTTGCCGGGAAACTCTTAAAATTCAACCGGCTTGTTCGGTTTGATATAGCGAGGATAAAACATGAAACAGTATTTTTCTTTTCAGTGGCACATCACAGACGAATGCGATCAGCGATGCAAACACTGTTACATATTTTCAGAAGACAACTGCAAGAAATTGGATACTATGACCTGGGAACAAATGCAGGAGGTTCTTGCCAACTGCCTGGATTTCTGCAAAATGTATGATCGGCTTCCTTACTTTTATATCACCGGAGGCGATCCGATCCTGCACCCGGACTTCTGGCGGCTATTGGAACTGTTAAAAGCAAGGAACATTCCATTTACCATCATGGGCAACCCTTTCCACCTGACCAACGCAGTCTGCAAACGCTTGAAAAGCTATGGCTGTCAAAAATACCAGCTTTCTCTGGATGGAATGCGGGAAACGCATGACTGGTTCCGCAAACCCGGCTCCTTTGACTGCACACTTGAGAAGATCGCCTGCATCAAAAATGCCGGTATCCGCAGTGTAATCATGACCACGGTATCCGGAACGAATATCAAGGAAATCCCAGATATCATTGATACAGTGGTCAAGTACGGCGTGGACGTGTTCGCTTTTGCACGATACTGCCCCACCAGCGAGACAAAGAACAACGATATGACACCACAGGAGTACCGGGAACTGCTGGCCGTCTGCGATGCAAAATTCAAGGCCTATGAGGCAGCAGGCTGTCAGACCTACTTTAACAAGAAAGATCACCTTTGGACACTGTATGAATATGAAACAGGAGTTTTCAAAATCCCTGAGAATACGGAAGACGGCATGATCTATGGCGGCTGCAACTGCGGCAACTGTCATTTGACCATCCTGCCCTCTGGAGATGTGTTTGCCTGCCGCAGGGTGCAAAACAGCAAAGTTGGCAATGCGTTCGAGGATCGTCTGGCTGATGTGTGGATATGCGAGATGGAAGCATATCGGGATTACACAAAGTTTAAGAAATGCGCCAAGTGCGAACTGCTGGCCTACTGCCGTGGTTGCCCTGCCGTAGCCAGCGGCGCTCATGGTGATTTTTATGATGCCGACCCCCAATGCTGGAAAGAGGTATAATGATGGAGATATTGGAATTGATGAAGCACCGCCGGGCTATCCGGCGATTTGAACCAAAGCAGATCGAAGAAGAAATCCTGAAACATATTTTGGAGGCAGGGCTATATGCGCCCAGTGCCGGAGGACGGCAGAGTGTAATATTTGCTGTTTGCCAGAATCAGGAAGTCAACCTGAAGCTGGGAAAAATCAAGCGAGCCAACTCCAATTTCCGTATGGCAGAAAACGGCAGCTACATTTCTACAGAACAGCCCAGCATCGTTGACGCCCCCAAGCTGGTCAGTTCCTTTTATGACGCGCCTACGGTCATTACAATGTTTGCCCCCAAAAACTTTCTCTTTGCTGCCGAGGACTGCGCCGTGGCTGCTGAGAACATGATGCTGACAGCAGATGCCTTTGGTATCGGCTCCTGCTACATTGGCCAGGGCTGGACGGCCTTTGCCGGCCCCTATGGTCAGGAAATTTTGCAGAAATGGAACATTCGCACCGACTATTACGCCGTCATGCAGCTTCTTTTGGGATACCCCAAGAGAGGCGACCAGCACCCATCGCCCAAGCCCCGAAAAAATGGCCGTGTACTGCGATTTTAAAGGAGAGATAATATGGACGCGCAAACTTGTTTACAAAAACTGCAATATGTGGGTGTATTGGCTTTCGCCACAGTTGGCGAACATGGCGATCCGCAGATCCGCAATATCAGCGCCATTCATTATGAGCCGGAGGCTATGTATTTTTTTACGGCCAAGGGCAAAGACTTTTGCCGTCAGCTTTTAACCGATGGACGAGTTCAAATACTGGGCTATACTAAATACAAAGAGATGATTCGCCTGTCCGCCAAAACAAAGCCCGCCGCAGAACAGGAAAAATGGCTCGAAACAATTTTTGAGGAGCAGCCTTATCTATTCAACGTGTATCCAGACGACACAAGACATCTGGCCGGAATCGTATTTGAAATCACTGATGGAGAAATTGAGTATTTCCATCTAGGCGTCAACCCTATTTTTCGGGAGAAATATGCTATTGGCAACGGCCAGATCACTGAGAAGGGGTATAAAATCACGAACGACTGTATTGGCTGCGGAACTTGTGCAAAGAACTGTCCGCAACGGTGCATTGCACCGGGAACACCATATCAAATCCGGCAAGAGCATTGCCTGCATTGTGGGAATTGCCATACGGTATGTCCTGTACATGCCGTAAAAAAGCGAAATTAACAGGATACAGCCAGAGCAGTATGATATTCAAAGTATCGCTTTCTGCCGCCAGCCGCTTAATAAAAACCGGTTATCGCAGATCAGGCCGATGATTTTACCAGGGCAGCAGACGCCGTATTCACCGGAATTTTTGCAGTTGATTTCACCCGCGCCGCTTATCTGCCTGCACGCATATGTCACACAATTCCAATTAAAAGCCATAATTAACGTCTGCTTTATCATATTCTTTGGTATTATTAGACCATACACTAAAATAAAGCTAAGCCAAGATAGAAAAAGACGGCACGGCTCTTCTTCAAGAGCCATGCCGTCTTAATTTATTTACTGCCGCAATGTTCAGGTTTATCTTTTCAGGTACGTGGAGCAATCAAGCCATAGGCCAGCAGCGTTCCATCTTGCAGCACGTTCAGACTGCGCACCTGATAAAGCAGCACTCCGTCAGACATAGCGTGACAGCTTTGCAGCAGGCTGCCAAAGCAATCTCGCACCTCGCCCAAAAGCTCCCCGGCGGCAATGCTTTCGCCAACCTTTTTGCGGGGATACCAGCAGCCGGTGTGTTCAGCCTTGGCATAAACCGCCTCCGCAAATTCCTGCGCCGGAGTATGACGCCGCTCCTCCGGCTTCCCGTCGAGCAGGCCAAGGAAACGCAATACATTGCGCACATCTTTTTTGCAGGCGTTCACTTCCCGCTGCCGCCATACGCCCAGGCCGCCGCGTTCAATCAAAATGGCCGGAACACCGAAAAGCGCCGCGCCGTGATAGGCCTCGCCGCTGTTGACGCGGGAGGGCACCATATACGGCACGTCCACATGCGCGGCCATAGCCCGGGAACGCGCCATAATATCCGGCTCCTCCGCGGCCTGATAATAAACGTAAGGGGTAAGCTCCTCATAGCCGTCGCCGCTGTGCAGGTCGATATACGCGTCGGCCTCAGCCAGCAGCGTTTGACTTACAGTATACGCAATACGGTCAGCCAACGTACCCTCGCTGTCACCCGGAAAAACGCGGTTTAAATTTTTGCCGTCCTCATACACCATACTCATGGTGCGGTTAGCAAAACCTGTTGGGTTCATCAAATGCAACAGCACAAGCGTGCCACATAGTTTCTTCGGCAGAAGCTCTGCCGACAGCTCGTTCACCGCCTGAATACCAACATATTCCGCGCAGTGTACCCCAGCTGAAACCACCACCTTAGGGCCCGGCTGAGCTCCCGTTAAAATCGTCACCGGCAGTTCGGCGCCGCCACCGTACACAGGCAGAAAAAAGCGCTCGCAGCTGCCTGCCGGCTTTTGCCAAATTGTCAAGTTATCCATTAAATCCTCCTATTCCCCCCGCCGTGCCCGACAGGAATCGTAATCATAAGCCTGCACCAATGCTGCAAAATCTGCAAAATCTGCCTCAGGACGCAGCGCTTTTACCACCGAATACAAATCGTCATAATCATAAGCATTGACGGCCAGACTGGCGGCAAGGGCATATTTTTCCTCGTATTCATCAAAGCTCGCCGCCGTCCAGAAACCCTGTTCCAGACGAAAAGCGTGTCCGTCCGGACGGTAAAGCGCCGCATTCCCGGTTATTGCATTATAAAGCGCGGCAAACCCTGGCCCAATCTCAGAAGAGTATTTACCCGCCAGATAGGAAAGCGTGCCGTCTTTGAAAGCATAATAATTCTCCTCTGAAAAGCAGTCGATCGCACCGCAACGGATACCGGCGTCTGATAAATCCGAAAGCAACACCGTAACCGGAATTGTAGCGAGCATAACGTCATACTCGTTTGAATCAATCAGCGCAGCCACCGCCGCATCAGCAGGAGATCTCCAGACATAACCAGGACAAACAGCCACCTGCAAATCGCCCGCCTGCACCACCGTGGTTTCGTCGGCAACCGCCAGCGCTTCCGCCGGCTCGTCAAACGTCACACCGTAAATTTTTTCCAAAGTTTCCAAAATAGCCAGTGTACGCAGGCGGTGCATTTCATTACCGATGCAGGCGCCGCCGGAAAGCACAATATATTTATGCCCCGCCTCAGGATCCGCCAGCGCTTCAGTCATCTTGACGCCAGAATCGTATTCCACCGCCGCACCAGGGCCGATCTCACCAACATAATAGGGGTTATCGGCTACGGACGCAAATTCAGCGTCTGTGGTAGTGCCCGCAGGGCGGATATAATACATACTGTTTTGCGCACAGAAATCCACCTCCGCCGCCAAGTCATACGAAATAAAGGCCATAATGCCCTCCGCGCCCTGCCCGGCGCAGAGTTCAAGAAAATCCATCAGTTCGCTGGAATTGGTGATGCTTTCGGAATATATAAACGTTACGCCGTCAAAACAGCCTCTGATGTAAGTATCCAGATAGTCCTTGAACATCTTGACCTGCGCATCAGCAATATTATAGGTGGGCACGCCGATTATAATCTGATCCTGCTCATCCACATCATCTGAGATAACGCCGCAGGCAAAGGCCAACAGCAGCATCGCCAGCAACAGTAACGCAATAATCAGTTTTTTCATATGCACCTCCCCAGTTACTCCCGCATCAGATGACACGCTACAAAATGCTCTGCCGCAACCTGCGTCAAAACCGGACTTTCTATGCGACAGATCTCCTGGCACTGCTCGCAGCGGTTCTGAAACGGACAGCCCGGCGGCACGTCCAGAGGACTTGGTATCTCGCTGTCAATCGATTCGATCTTTTTGCTGAAATCCATTTTAGTATCAAAAACCGCCGAGAGCAATGCCTGCGTATACGGGTGACGGCAGCTTTCCACCGCCTCGCCCGGCAAAATTTCCACGATATTGCCCAGGTACATCACGGCGATCTGGTGTGCGAATGACTGAATCAGCCCCAAATCGTGCGCAATGAAGCCGATAGCGATATTTTTCTCCTTTTGCAGGCGGACAACCAGCTCGATAATTGTTTTCTGCACCGAAACGTCCAGCGCGCAGGTTGCCTCGTCCATCACGATAAGCTCTGGTTCCAGCGCGATAGCGCGGGCAATAGCAATGCGCTGCCGCTGCCCGCCCGACATATTATGCGGATAACGGTCCGCAAAATCGCCAGGCAAATTGGTCATCTCCAAATATTTGCGCGCCACAATATCTTTTTCCTGCGGTTTAATACGGCCAAAATTCAGCAACGGTTCGCAGATAATATCGCGTATCTTCATCTTGGGGTTAAACGAGCCGCCGGGATCCTGGAACACCATCTGCACGTGCTGCCGCATTTGCCGCAGCTCCTCACCCTTCAGTTTGGTTATATCCTTGCCCATAAATATGATTTCGCCGCTGGTAGGCTTATCCAGCGCCACCAGAAAACGCATGAACGTGCTTTTGCCGCAGCCGGATTCGCCGATTAATCCCAGCGTTTTGCCACGGTAAAACTTCAGGTTAACATCGTTGCAAGCTGTGAGCCAGCGCCCGCCCGGGGCAGGGAAACGTCGCGTTACATGCCTGGCCTCAAGGATCAAATCACGCTCATCATACATAGCGCACACCTCCCAGTGAAGGCACGGCGTCCAGCAGCGTCTGAGTATAGGCGCTGTGGTTGCCGCGCAGCATATATTCACGGTTGCCCGCATCGGCGATTACGCCGTTTTTCATCACCACAATATTGTCCGACATATATGCCGCCACACCAAGGTTATGCGTCACAATAATGATAGCAGTACCGTATTCTTCGCGCAGCTCCATCATCTGGCGCACAATCTGAGCCTGGGTGGTCACGTCCAGCGCCGAGGTAGGTTCGTCAGCCAGCAGCAGCTTGGGCTGAAACGTCATCGCCATCGCAATACCCACCCGCTGCCGCATACCGCCAGAAAGCTGGAATGGATAAGAGCGCATGATGTTATCACCGCTGGGAAGACGCATACGCTCCAGCATATCAACGCCCATCTCCCACGCCGCCTGCCTACTGATTTTTTGATGCGTGCGGATATATTCCACAAACATATGGCCAATTTTGCGGGTGGGGTTCAGCATCGCGCCAGAATCCTGGAATATCATCGAAATGGCGGTACCGCGAAGCTTCCGCCATTCCTCCTTAGAGTTGGCGAGCAGAGATCTCCCATTGAACAGTATATCGCCTGACGTCACCTTGCCGCCGCCAGCCAAAAGACCCAGCACAGCGCGGATAACGGTCGTCTTGCCGCTGCCGCTTTCTCCCACCAGAGAGCATATCTCGCCGGGCTGCAAATGCAAATTGAAATTTTGCACCGTGGGCTGGCCTTTATAAGAAATTGTCACGTTATTTATTTCCAACATCACGACGGCCCCCTATTCGTCACGCGGGTCTAAGATATCCCGCAGACTGTCGCCCAGCAAATTAAAAATCACCACGACAATGAATATAGCGAGACCCGGATAGATCATCGTCCACGGAGCGGACTGTATGAACTGCCGCCCCTCGTTCAGCATCAGACCCCATTCCGGCGCCGGCGCTTTCGCCCCGCAGCCGAGAAACGACAGCCCGGCCAGCTCCAACATCATACCGCCGATATCAGTCGCCCCGGTGATGACCAGAGTAGGCACCACATTCGGGAACATATAGCGCAAGAGTATATACGGCGTAGTGCTGCCTGTTACCACAGCGGCGGCCACATAATCGCGGTGGCGAATCTTCATCACCAGGCTTCGCGCCAGCCGGGCGTATTTCGTCCAGCTGACCAGGGCAATGGCAATGACAGCGTTTCGGACGCTGCCTCCCATAATACCAGCGATGGCCATGGCCAGCACGATACCGGGAAAGGATACCATCATATCGGCAAACCGCATAATTACGGCGTCCACCCAGCCGCCAAAGTAACCCGCCAAGGTTCCCAGCACCGACCCGATGAGGAATATCAACGCCACCACTGCGAAAGCAGCCGTAAGCGATGTACGCGCGCCGTATATGACACGGGTAAAGATATCGCGCCCAAATTTATCAGTGCCGAAGATATGATCGTCGCTCGGCGGCTGCAAAGCGTCGGAGAGCACAGATTCGGTGGGGCTGACGCCGCCGGTAATCACCGGAGCGAACACCGCCACGCCCACCACCAGCAGCGCCAGCAGCGAAAAAACGCAGAAAGCCTTGTGTGCGCCCCAAAATTGCAATATCCGCATTGGCCTCACCTCTTTTCCCTTATTCTGGGATCGACATAGTTATACGAGATATCAACCAGCAGATTGACAAGCATATAAATCAATGCAATCCACAGCACATAGCCCTGCACCAGCGGATAATCATACGTGGTGATAGCCGAAACTGCCAGGTTGCCCAAGCCGGGATAGGTGAAGATGACCTCCACCACCGCCGTTCCGCCCAGCAGATTGCCAAGCGACAGCCCCAACATGGTTATAAGCGGCAGCAGAGCGTTAGGAAACACATTCAGCCACAAAATCCGCCATTCTTTAATGCCACGGGCACGCGCACCGATGACGTAATCCTGTTTTAATTCCTCCAGAACAGCAGTGCGCACCTGCCGGGTGTATTTAGCCGACATGGCAAACGCCAGCGTCACTGCGGGCAATATCAAATCCCGCAGACTGCCGCTGGAGGATACCACCGGCAGCCAGCCCAATTTCACGCAGAACAGCAGCATCAACATCAAGCCCACCCAGAAATTGGGCATGGAAACGCCAAAGAACGTAATACCACGCAGGCAATAATCAAGCGCGCTGTTTTTATGCGTAGCCTGCAACATACCAAGCGGTACCGCAATCAGCAGCATCAAAAGCATGGAGAGAAGCGACAGCTGAAGCGTCGGCCATAGCCTATCCAGCAACAGCTTCGATACCGGCTGATTATAGCCAAACGAGGTGCCGAAATCACCGTGAATACACCCCATCAACCAGTCGCCGTACTGCACCAGAAGAGGACGGTTCAGGCCCATGGCCTCGCGAGTCTCCTGAATAACCTCCTCGCTGGGAATAACCCCGGTGGCAGCAAACATGGTGCGCACCGGATCGCCGGGCGCCAGATATGTTAATAGAAACGTCAGAAAGGTTATGCCGATCACCACAATCACGATTTGCAGCAACCGTCGACCTAATTGCTTTGCACTCAACAAAAACTCTCCCTTCTCCGGTAAACGGAGCGCCTCGGCAGACTGCTCAGTTGGCGGGATAAATTTCGGTGGTCAGCCAGTAATAATCTGCAGTGTGAATGGCTGCGCCGCCCACAGTGGCATTGCGTGAGATCATTGAGCTGTTATAATAGCCATGCACCACTACGGCAGCATCATCAATCAAAATCTGCTGCATTCTCTGAACGATATTTTTACGTTCGGCTTCGTCAAACTCCACCAGCAGGCGAGCGTACAGCGCGTCATATTCATCGTTCTGATAGCCGCAGTAATCTGCGCCGGACTGGCTGGCCCAGCAGGCCAGGAATTCCGTTGGGTCACCAGTACCAACAGTCGTCCAGTTACTGCCGTTCAGGTCATATTCGCCGCTGACATACATATTCCACTGCGTATCGGAATCCGTAATAACCAGGTTCACATCGATACCAACGGCGGCAAGCTGCGTTTGAATAGCCTGCGCAAAATCATCCAGGCAGCGGTTGGAATAAGTTACATAATCCAGCGTAATCTTCTTGCCGTCAAGCTCCCGCCAGCCGTCGCCGTCACTATCCGTGATACCTGCCGCGTCCAACATCGAAATAGCTTTCTGCTGGTTGAAAGGATCGGGATCAGTCAGATTCTCATAGCCATAATCAAGATTGGAAGGCAGCACCGAGAAACCGGGGGTATAAAGGCCGCCCACCGTCACATTACACATGGTGTCGTCGTCCAAAGCAGTCAGCACTGCATGACGCAGCGCGTCGTTAGCCAGAGGACGGCCTTCCGACTGGTTCATATGGGCAATGCCGACGCGCACGCCGTTAGCAATCGTCACGGTAAAGTTGGGGTCGTCTTTCAGCTTCTGAATATCGGTGATATTGGTGATATTTTCCGTCAAGTCAAGCTGGCCGGATTGCAGCGCCATCGTCTTGGCCGAAGCGTCGCCCATATACAGCAGCTCTATGCTGTCATAAGGCACCTCGCCGTCCCAGTAATTCTCGTTGGCCACCATCGTGTAGCCAACTTCCTCACGGAAATTGGTTGCAGCATAGGGACCGGTGCCGATAACGCCATGCAGATAATCGGTGGTGTGTTCGGTATCAACGATAGCCATCACGGGATAGGCCAGATTCTTGGTCAGATCAACATAGGGCTGGGTCGTCTTGACCGTCACGGTGCCCGCGGCGTTATCGGCGGTAATCGTGGCGTCAGCCGCCAGGAATTTTTCCGGATCGGAAGAACCGTCCGCCCCATCACGGTAAAGACGTTCGAAGCTGGCTACTACAGCCTCCGGCGTCAAAGCACAACCATCAGAGAATTTAACGCCGTCGCGAATATGGAACACCCACTCGGTATGCTCCTCGTTCACGGTGTATTCGTCACAGAGCTTATACTCAACGCCCATTTCATCGTTGAAGTAGAAAAGACACTCCGTCACACCATAACGCATGGCGTTCCAGGCACAGTTGATTTGTGAGGCTGGATCAATACCACCGCCGCCGTAATTCTGGCAGCCAAAAGTCATCGTCTTGGCGCCGTCCGCATTGCCCTGACCACCGGAGCTGTCGCCGCCGCAGCCACATAACGAAAGCGTCAACATGGTCAGAACCGTAAGTAATGCTAATAATTTTTTCATCATTGACCCTCCTGAATTTTAATAACCGAGATTTACCTTGAAACTTTATATTAAGACTTGCCGCCCCGCTTACGGAAACGGTACAGTACACGCACCGCATTGATAACGCAGAGTACAGCCACGCCAGAATCTGCAAACACCGCAAACCACATACTGGCGCGCCCCAAAAGGCCCAGTACCATCACCATGATTTTCACCAGCAGCGCAAAAACCACGTTCTGCATGGCCACCCTGGTAGCGGCGCGGGCAATCATTACGGAATCAACTACCGAATTTAAGCTCGAATTCATAAATACCACATCCGCCGCCTCAATCGCCGCATCAGCGCCGCTGCCCATGGCAGCTCCCACATCGGCGCCGGCCAGCACCGGCGCATCGTTGATACCATCGCCGACAAACATCACCGCACCGTCACGGTTTCTGATCTGCTGCAGGCGGGTCAGCTTGTCCTGAGGCATCAGGCGCGCATACACCTCGTCTACACCGACAGATTCGGCTACAGCTTTGGCGCTTGATTCGCCGTCGCCGGTCAGCATGGCCGTTTTTAAGCCCAGCTTGTGCAAGGCGGCAATCGCCGCGGGAGATTCCTCTTTGATACTGTCCGCAATCACCAAATGGCCGATGAATTTGCCGTTCAGCGCGGCCAAAACTTCCGTGCCCACATCCGCCGCACGGTAAGCGGAAACGTCAACGCCAAATTGCCGCATCAGCTTCAGATTGCCGCAAAGCGCCTCGCCCTGCGGCAGCTCAGCACGAATACCCATACCGGCCAACTCTTCCACTTTGGCGGGGCGGACAATATCCAGCCCATGCTCCCGCGCCTTGGCTACAATACTGCCGCCGATGGGGTGGGTGGAATTAAGCTCGCAGGCGGCGCAGAGAGCCAGCAGCTCGTCCGCCGTCATATTCCCGCATGGCTCCGCCTTTTGCACGGCAAAATTGCCTTTGGTGATAGTGCCGGTTTTATCCATCACCACAACCGCAACATTTTTAACGGCCTCTAAGGAGTTGCCGCCCTTAAACAATATGCCCTGCTTAGAGCCGGCGCCGATGCCGGAAAAAAAGGCCAGCGGCACAGACAGCACCAACGCGCAGGGGCAGCTGATAACCAGGAAAGTCAGCCCGGTATAAACCCAATAATCCCAGTTGCCGCTGATAAGCGAGGGAATAACAGCCGTCAACAGCGCGACTGCCACCACAATCGGAGTATAAATACGGGCAAAACGGGTGATAAAGCGCTCCATTTGCGGTTTGGTTGCCGCTGCGTTCTCTACCGTATCGAGAATTTTGGTGACCATAGATTCTTCCAGCGGCTTTTCCACTCGGATTTTCAACGTACCCGAAACATTAACGCAGCCGGAGGTCACCTCATCGCCATAGGCCGCGCGTACAGGCACCGGTTCGCCGGTGACGGGGGAAGTATCCACGCGGCTTTCGCCATCTACTACCACGCCGTCCAGCGGAATCCGGTCGCCGGGGCGCACCAGCAGAATATCGCCCACCACAGCGTCTTCCGCCGCGATTATTTTAACGTCTTCGCCCACCACCAGATTCACCATGTCCGGCCGCATATCAATCACGTCCATAATGGACTTGCGGCTGTTCTCCACCGCGCGGTGTTCAAAGTACTGGCCGACACGGTAAAACAGAATAACGCCAACAGCCTCCAAATAATTCTGCGTAGCGAAAGCTCCCAACGTAGCGATCGTCATCAAAAAGTTCTCGTCAAATATCTGACCTTTGAAAATATTTTTGACGGCGGTCAGCACGATTTTTCCGCCCAATATCACATAGGCCACCGCGCAGAGCGCCACCATCGCCAGCGGAAAACCGCCCTCCGGGCTGGTTTCATGCACGATTTCGCCCGCCACAAACAGCGCTGCGCCCAAAAGTATCGCCAGCAGCTCCAGCTTCTCTTTCGGGAAAGGCTTTTTCGCGGGCGGCCTGTCCGCCGCCGCCGTGGGCGGCACCGCCCTGGCTTTCTGCTGCCTGGGGCGCACAACTACTTCTGATTCGATAGACGTGCATATTGCCTGAATCGTCGGCAGCAGCGCATCGGGATCTTTGGCGGAAACGCGTAGTTGCCGGGTCGAATATGTCACCGTGGCGTAATCGACTTCTGGCAAGGCGCGAATTTTAGCCTCCATTTTCGCTGCACAGTTAGCACAACCTAAATTTTCCAGTATGTAAACCCGCTTTTTGTTGCCTGCATCCGGCATTTGGCAGGTACAGTTGGCCAGGCTTTCGCCGCAAACGTCGCAGTAATCCTCGTGCGGATAGCACTGCTCGCAGTGACAGTCCGGCGGGTGCTGTGTTTCGTGACCGTGTGATTCACCGCAGCCGCAGCTGTCGCCGTGATCATGGTCATGGCCGTGGTCGTGACCGTGCGACTCGCCGCAGCCGCAGCTGTCGCCGTGATTATGATCATGACCGTGGCCGTGACCGTGCGACTCGCCGCAGCCGCAGCTGTCGCCGTGATTATGATCATG
>DVMH01000011.1 GCA_018715045.1 Candidatus Avidehalobacter gallistercoris | reverse complement strand
GCAGAAGCTGCATTGGTTCTCTGTTCCAGACGGCTGGCTGTTGCTGGACGTGAACAGCGGCTCGGTTATGCGGATAGACGCGCCAACGGTATCTTGTCTGAATAGAATCGCAGCGGGCGAGGCTCTCTCACCGGAGGAAGATGAGATTGCAACTGAGCTGTTAGAGTTAAAGGAACAGGGCCTACTGTTCAGCGACGACGCTTATCTTGGTAAATACATACCACCCGCCCCGGTGTTAAAATCATTGTGTTTGAATATTTGCCATGACTGCGATTTGCGTTGCCGCTATTGTTTTGCGTCCACCGGGAGCTTTGGCGGCAAACGTAGTATGATGAGCTTTGAAACTGGCGCCAAGGCATTGGATTATGTGCTGAAACACAGCGGCAACCGCAAATTCCTGGAGATTGACTTTTTCGGCGGCGAGCCGTTGCTGAACATTAAAGTAGTCAAACAGTTGGTAGCATATGGGCGAGAGCGTGAAAAGGAATATGGCAAAACATTTCGCTTCACATTTACCACTAACTGCGTCGGCTTAACGCCGGAAATTTCTGCCTGGGCGGAGGATAACAACATAAGTGTGGTGCTGAGCCACGATGGCCGGCCGGAAGTACATAACCGCCAGCGTGTGTTTCCGAATGACAGCGGCAGTTATGATGTGGTAACAAAAAATATAAAATATTTTCTTGCACACAATAAACGGGGCAACGCCATCGTGCGCGGCACCTATACAGCGTATAACAAAGATTTCTGTGAAGATATCAAACATTGGCTGGAACTTGGTTTTACCCGGCTTTCGATGGAACCGGCAGTGGAGCTAGACGGCCCGCGAAAACTTGCTGAAGAAGATTTGCCGGGTTTAAAAGAGGAATATTGGAAGCTGGCCAAACTTTTTCAGCAGCGGCGTGAGGAGGGAAAGCCGTTTGATTTTTTCCATTTTAAACTGGATTTGACGCATGGGCCGTGCTTACCTAAGCGGCTTACCGGTTGCGGCGCAGGTTATGAATACATGGTGGTGACGCCGGAGGGCGATTTATATCCTTGTCATCAGTTTGTCGGACGGGAAGAATACAAGCTGGGCACGGTGGATGAGGGTGTCTGGTTGGAATCAAAAGAAATCGTTGATAAGTTCCGCAACGCTCATGTTTACAACAAAGAGAGCTGCCGCAGCTGCTGGGCACGGTTCTTTTGCAGCGGCGGCTGTCATGCCAATGCGGATTTGTTCCATCACGATATTATGCAGCCCTATGAGATGGGCTGCCAAATCAGCCGAATGCGTTTGGAATGCGCTATTTGGCTGGCGGTTAAACAAAAGGAGGCGGCGATATGAGGTTAAGCGGTGCAAGAATAGTGGTGGAAGCTATCAAGGCCGAGGGTATAGAGACAGTTTTTGGTTATCCGGGCGGTCAGGCTCTGCCGCTTTATGACGCAATTTATGACAGCGGGCTGCACCATGTGCTGACCCGGCATGAGCAGGGCGCAGTACACGCGGCAGACGGCTATGCCCGCAGAAGCGGCAAGGTAGGCGTCTGCATTTCCACCAGCGGCCCTGGGGCAACGAACCTGGTTACAGGTATTGCTACCGCCAATATGGATTCTATTCCGCTGGTTTGCATAACCTGCCAGGTACCTCGTGCCTCAATTGGCAAGGACAGCTTTCAGGAAGCGGACATTATGGGGGTAACCACGCCGATCACCAAGCACAATTTTCTGGTGCAGGATACTAACGAGTTGACCCTGACGCTGAAAAAGGCGTTCTACATTGCGCGCACTGGGCGGCCGGGACCGGTGGTGGTGGATATTCCGAAAGATATTCTTCTGGAAGAGGCTGAGTTTGATTATTCCATCGATCTTGCCAGCCTGAATTGGAGCTATAAACCGAAACGGGAAGGCAGCACCGCCGATCTGCAGGCAATTTTGGACGTTATTAGCCGTAGTCACAGTCCGGTGTTGTTTGTGGGCGGCGGCGTGGTACTTTCCGGTGCATCAGGGTTATTGCGTGAATTTGTGCAGCACACGCAGATACCTGTGGTAGCAAGCCTGATGGGGCTTACGGCCTATCCCACTGACGACCCATTGCATTTGGGTATGCTTGGTATGCACGGCACATATGCAGCCAATATGGCGGTGCAGCACGCTGATTTGCTGATTGGTCTGGGCGTGCGTTTTGATGACCGTGTGACTGGTACGCTGAACACATTTGCCGCCGGCGCCCGCGTGGTGCATTTGGATATTGATCCGGCGGAATTTAATAAAAATGTGCGGGTGGATTACCGGCTGGCCGGGGATCTGCAATGGTCGCTTTCGTTGCTTCAGAACGCGGAGACCGGAAATCTGGCCGAATGGCATGAAAGCTGTTGCAAATGGAAAAATGAGCATCCGATGTCATATACGAAATCTGACAAGGTTATCAAGCCTGAGGCTGTGATCGAAGCGCTGAACGATTTGACCAAAGGTGATGCGGTCATTGCTACCGATGTGGGGCAGCACCAGATGTGGACAGTGCAGTATATGACGTTTAAAGAGCCGCGTACATTACTGACCAGCGGTGGTTTGGGTACCATGGGCTTTGGCTTGCCTGCCGCTATGGGAGCTGCGTTAGTCTCAGATGATAAGCCGGTCTGGCTGGTTTCCAGCGACGGCAGCATTATGATGAACTGCCAGGAAATGGCGACGCTGGCCGAGGAAAATCTCCCCGTGAAAGTTTTGGTTCTGAATAATCGGGGTTTGGGCATGGTGCGGCAGTGGCAGCGTATGTTCTTTGGCCATAGAATGTCAGCTTCTAAGCATGAGTTTAAAATGAGCTTCGCCAAGCTGGGCGAGGCAATGGGCTGTACTGGCATCACAGTGGAAAAGCCGGAGGATCTGACGGCTGCTCTGGCCAGGGCGGCGGCCATACCGGGGCCGGTGGTCATAGAGGTGTTGGTAGACGAGCTGGAGGACGTTATGCCGATGGTTGCGCCCGGTAAATCGCTTTCCGAAATGGTGTTGGAAGGAGGCGACTATTAATGAAAAGAAAACAGCTGGCCGTACTGGTGGAGGATAGTCCTGGCGTGCTGACGCATGTTTCAGGCCTTATCTCCCGTCGCGGTTATAATATTGAATCCATTGCCGCTTCCAAGACGGAGAAAGTGGGTATCACCCGTATATCGCTGGTGGTGCAGATTGATGAGGAATGGCAGCTTGAGCAGATTATGGCGCAGATCGAGAAACTGGTACAGGTGTATCGCGTGGTGCATTTGTCCAAGGCTGCATCAATGAGCCGTGAGCTGGCGCTGGTGAAAATCAAAACTTCCGATGCTTATCGTCAGGAAATTATGAGCATTGTTGACGTTTTTATGGGACGCATTATCGATTTTAACGCAGAAGCCATGGTCATCGAAGTGACCAATGATAGCAAAAAGATTGACTCTTTCTGTGAGTTGATGAAAAAATACGGTATCATCGAGATTATCCGTACAGGCGAAATATCTCTGAGTATTCTTCCGGTCAGCTTTACTGATCAGATAATATAACATAATTTAACATATTAAAAAAGACGGCGTGTAAAACGCCGTCTTTTTTGCGCTTAAGCTGTCGGTTACATATCCGCTGTAATGCTGGTTCCGTTGTTGCCGGCGCCGATAACGCCGCTGTTCTGGTAATCGCCGCCGTTAGTGCCGTCCATACCATCATTGCGAGCCGGTTCACTGGTGAGCCGCCCGGTATTGGTGTGGCCAATCTGGCTGCCGCCTATGCCGCTGCTGCTCATTCCAGTGTTATCGCCATAACCGCCATTGGTATCATAGCTGTCGCCATAGTAGCCAAGGCCGGTGTTGGTGGTGTTCATGCCGTCAACACCCATACCGGTGCTGGTGCCGGTGGTACCCGTACCGGTATCATTGGCGTTGTTGTCAGTGCCGCAGCCGGCCAGACAACCCAGTATCAACAGACAGGCTGCCATCAGGCTGATAAATTTCTTCATTTCTTTCTCCTCCGTTTAACTAAATTTTTGCTGCCGTTTGCCGGTCTGGATTTAGTATTGGCGGAAAGTATAAAACTATTATAAGCATTTTTTGACAACAGAAACGTAATAGTGGCACATTTGTTGTATCGTGTAAGCATGTTGCTGGCGAAGTGCATTTGTAAAATGCCAGTATCTGTACGGCTGGGGGTAAACAGTTAACCAAACTTAGCAAAAAATAATAAAGAAAGAAGAAGACTTTATATTCGAGTTCCGTTTATAAAATCAATAAAAATTCCTATATATTTTTTGTTTTACTATCCAACGTTTCGCATTAATTATTTAACTTTTACACTTCAAACACACTGTCGCCTAAGAACTCCTGTAACAATGAGTAAGCTGGCACGGGTTTAGGGTCGGCAGGGATAAAGCAGTTGACTAACCGCAGCAGCCGCCGCGCCTCAGGATAAGCCGGGCTGTTTTCATCTATCTGCTGCAAATGTGGTGTGATCAGCGGCGCCAGCAACGAGAATTCGTAGATAAGCGACGTGTTGAAGTAAAAATCAGCGGAATCCTGAAATGGAAAGATGTTTTTTTCCTCGCCGAGGCGCACTTTCTGCCAGGTGAGCAGCGTTTTTTCGGCGGAAATACCGCGGAACTTCACGTCGCGCACCAGTCGGCGGATCTCACGGTTGTCGCTGGTGGAGATTGGCGTCAGGCTGTCCATGTTCAGCGCCGTCATGCAGGAAATATAGATTTTCAGCTTGTTCTCGGCTGGTACATCATGTGTCAGTTGCTCATTGATGCCATGAATACCTTCGACTAGCAGGATATGCTCTGTGCCCAGCTGTACAGATATTGTGCGGTTGCTGCGTTCGCCCTTGACGAAATCGAAAACCGGCATTTCCACAGGCTCGCCTGCAATCATTTGCAGCAGTTGCTGGTTGAAAAGCTCGGTATCCACTGCCGTCACCGCCTCGAAATCCGGCTGGCCGTCCTCAGCCGGGGGGAGGTCATCGTTGTTGCGGAAATAATTGTCCATCGAAAGCGTAATTGGTTTCAGACCCAGGCTTCTCAGTTCGATAGCCAGACGGTTGCAGAACGATGTTTTGCCGCTGCTGGAAGGTCCGGCAATCAGAACCAGCCGCACCTTGGGAAAGGCATCTGCAATGTTATCTGCGATTTGTTGCAGGCTTCTGGTCTGGCGTTGCTCGGCCATGATGACCAGACTGTTAAAATCGTTCTGCCGTACGCAGCGGTTCAAGTCGCAGCAGAAGTTGACATTCTGCATATCGATCCATTTATTATAATTATCCAGCGTAGCATTCAATGTTTTGGGGTAGGCAAAAGTTGGCCAGGCAGGCTTACCATCCGCGCCGGGATAATTGGCGGCCAGCACAAAGCCGTTCTCAAAAGGGTGCAGTGAGAAGCCGTAAAGCGCTCCAGTTTCGGGTAGGATTTTGCTGAACATATGTCGGGTGACGCCGCAAAGAGTGTAGAGCGTCACCTGCTTATCCGGCAGTTGCTCCAGCGTTTCGGCTTTTGGTTCATCGCCAGTGTGGCGAAAAAAACTGACTGCATCTGTTTTGGTAACAATGCTTTTGGTTATTGGCAGATTCTGCCGCGCCAAATCCTGCATGGCGGCTTCCAGCCGCGCGATTGCCGCCGCGTTAAGCTTAGGCGCGCCGTTATTGGGAAAAAGTGTGCAATAGCGTCCGTTTCTGAGCGAGTGAAAAATGTGCAGCTTGTAATCGGGGAATTCCCGCTCTGCCGCCACTGCCAACAGAAATGCCAGCGAGTTCTGCAAAATGCGGCTTCCGAGAGGCGATGCGCCATCCAGCCAGGTTATCTCTGCATTACAGAAGATGAGGTACGTCAAATCTTTCAGAATATTCCCCACCAGCGCGGCCACGATAGGCGGTCTGTCGGCGCGCGGAGGCGGCATAAGCTCGCCTAAGCGTTTGCCGGGCGTAGTGGATACACTGCCCTGCTCTTTGTTCCAGGTCCAATCTATGGTAATACTTTCGGTCATATTCTCAACAATATTTTCTTGCTTCATCGTGCTTTCCTCTTTAATATGCTTACAGCAGGTTTTCCGGATTCAGACCTTTCAGCTCTTCTAAGACGAACAGGCCGTCTTTGCGCACCAGCCGGCCGTCGAAGTAAATCTCGCCGCCGCCCATTTCCGGCGTCTGTATCTGTACCATATCCCAGTGAATACTGCTTTTATTGCCATTATCCGCGTCGTCATAACAATCACCAGGGGTGAAGTGAAAACTGCCGCGAATTTTCTCGTCGAACAGAATATCGCAGATAGGCGTGGTGACGTTGGGGTTCAGACCCAGTGCAAACTCGCCGATATAGCGGGCTCCCTCGTCTGCATCCAGAATTTTGTTCAGCTTTTCGGTGTTGCTGCCGGCATCGGCGGCAATGATCTTTCCTGCTTCAAACCGCAGATGAACGTTTTCAAACGTCGTTCCCTGATAGAGCGACGGCGCGTTATAGGTCAGCTCGCCGTTCACAGAATCGCGCACCGGGGCGGTGTATACTTCGCCGTCGGGGATATTGCACTCGCCGGCGCATTTCACAGCGGGGATATTTTTGATGCTGAAGCTGAGATCTATGCCAGGGGCTTTGATCTCCACCCGGTCAGTCTGGTTCATCAGTCTAACCAGAGCGTCCATCTCGCGGCTCATTTTGCCGTAATCGAGATTGCAGACGGCGAAATAGAAATCCTCAAAGCGGTGTGTGGGCATTTTGGCCAGCTGCGCCATACTGTGATTTGGCCAGCGGAGTATTACCCATTTCGTCTTGGGCACGCGGATATCCATATGCACCGGCTGCTGCCAGTATTTGTTGTACAGATCAACTTTTTCCTGTGGGAGATCAGACATGGCAAAGCTGTTTTCGCCGGCGCGGATACCTATATAAGCGTCCATATCCCGCATACGCTCGGCTTCGTATTTAGCGCAAAGCTCCATTTGCTCACGCGTTGCGCCAGAGAGAATCGCCTCTTTGAGCTCCTCCTGCTTGATGGTGACAAATGGCAGGCCGCCAGCCGCATAAACTTCATTGATCAGGGCAAGGGTGAGCTCTTTTGCCTCGCCGTTAATTTCCAGTAATACCTTTTCGCCTGGCTGTATGTGAGTGGAATAGCGCACCAGATTCTGCGCCAGCTGTTTGATTCTTGGGTCTTGCATATTAGTTTCCTTTCGCAATAAATCTGAATTTTTGCCCGGCGGCGGCTGTTGCTTTTTCCGTCGGATAATGCTAAACTTATTTTAGCCAATTTGGGCGGAAAAAACAATCTACAATTTAATAATATCGTCGCAGGAGGAGGGTTTTTTTATGAGTGGCGGTTATATCGACAACAGGGGCAATTATGTGAAGCCAACAAAAAGCCGTGAGCAGCTTCTGACTATCGCTTTAACCAATGCTGTGGCCATGTTGGTGGCGGAACGGCTGGTGGGCGGTCTGCATTTTTCCAGTATTCTCTCGGTGCTGGTGGCTGCGGCTCTGTTTACGGCGCTTAATTTGAGCATCAAACCTGTTTTGCAGCTTGCGGCGCTGCCGCTGACACTACTAACGTTTGGCGTGTTTGCTCTGGTGCTGAACGGCTTTATGCTGTGGTTGGCGGTGTGGCTGATACCAGGGTGCACGGTTTCGGGTTTTGGCTCGGCGATTTTGGCCAGCATTGTCATATCTCTTTGCAATATGTTGATTGGTTGGATCATCAGCAAATTTTAAGCATACGGGCGGCTTGTATGCAGTATTTTCCTGCGAAAAGGGCAAATTTGGCTGCCGCGGCTATTGTTTTTTGTCAAAGTTAGTTGTATTATATAAGAATAGATTTGCTTCGGCAGTCTTTGCCAGGGCGGTTTATTTCCAGATTTATTTTAAGGAGGAAAGGATCATGGGGAAAATTTATTATCAGGAAGATTGCGACCTTTCTTTGTTGAAAGGCAAGAAAATTGCGATTATCGGCTATGGTTCGCAGGGGCATGCCCACGCCAAGAACCTGAAGGAGTCCGGTTGCGATGTTATCATCGGTCTTTATGAGGGCAGCAAATCCTGGGCGAAAGCTGAGGCGGAGGGTTTTGCCGTTTATACCTCGGCAGAGGCGGCCAAGCAGGCGGATATTATTATGATTCTGATCAACGATGAGAAGCAGGCCAAAATGTATAAAGATAACATTGCGCCCAACTTGCAGGCGGGCAATATGCTGATGTTTGCTCACGGTTTTAATATCAACTTTGGTTTGATCAAGCCTCCGTCGGATGTTGACGTGACGATGATCGCCCCCAAGGGGCCAGGCCACACAGTCCGCAGCGAATATCTGGCTGGCAAAGGCGTGCCTTGTCTGATCGCAGTGGAACAGGATGCTACCGGTCAAGCTAAAGAACTGGCGCTTGCTTATGCGCTTGGTATCGGCGGTGCGCGCGCAGGCGTTTTGGAGACCACTTTCAAAACTGAAACCGAGACTGACCTTTTTGGCGAACAGGCTGTACTTTGCGGCGGCGTCTGCGCTTTGATGCAGGCTGGCTTTGATACGCTGGTGGAGGCTGGCTATGATCCTGTTAACGCTTATTTTGAGTGTATTCACGAGATGAAGCTGATTGTTGACCTGATATATCAGAGCGGTTTTGCGGGTATGCGTTATTCCGTTTCCAACACGGCGGAGTTTGGGGATTATGTCACTGGCCCCAAGATCATTACTGAGGATACCAAGAAAGCGATGAAGAAAGTTCTGGCCGATATTCAGGACGGTACTTTTGCCAACCAGTTCCTGGTAGATATGTCTGAAGCGGGCGGCCAGGTTCACTTCAACGCTATGCGTAAAAAAGCGGCGGCGCACCAGTCTGAGGCTGTGGGCGAGGAGATCCGTAAGCTTTACAGCTGGAACGGCGAGGACAAACTGATTAACAACTAAGCGGCAAGGTTAAATAGAACCCCCCGGCACACGCCGAGGGGTTTTTCTTATAACTGTTTCATGCTCTTTTCCCAGGTCCAGCTGAGGATTTCTGGCAAGTCCTGGCCGTTTTCTTTGATATACTGCTTGTGTTCCACCAGTTTATCTTTCATGCTTTGTACAAGGTAGGCGCCGCGGTTGCCAAGCTGAGGCAGCAGTCCGATCGCATCCTGCACCAGGTGGAAGCGGTCAAGCGCGTTTTGTACACGCATATCAAACGGCGTGGTGATGGTGCCTTCCTCCACATAGCCGCGCACTTTCAGGTTGCGATTGTGGCGGCGATAGGTCAGCTCACGGATAAGACTGGGATAGCCATGGTAGGCGAACAGTATAGGTTTGTTCGTGGTAAACAGCAAGTCATAATCCGCATCAGACAGTCCATGCGGGTGTTCGTAATTGGGCTGCAATTTGAACAGGTCTACCACGTTGACAACGCGTATCTTCAGCTCAGGCAGATGATTGCGTAGAATGGAGACGGCAGCCAGCGATTCCAGGGTCGGCGTATCGCCGCAGCAGGCCATTACGATATCCGGTTCGGCGTCCTGGTCGTTGCTTGCCCACTGCCAAATGCCGATACCCTGGGTGCAGTGCTTTACTGCTTCATCCATGGTTAGCCATTGCGGGCGCGGATGCTTCGAGGCCACCAGTACGTTCACATAATCACGCGTGCGGATACAGTGATCGAAGCAGGAAAGCAGGCAGTTAGCGTCCGGCGGGAGATATATGCGTACAATATCAGCTTTTTTGTTGGCCACGTGGTCGAGGAAACCGGGATCCTGATGGGTGAAACCATTGTGATCCTGCTGCCAGACATGCGACGCCAGTACGAAATTTAAAGAAGCGATTTTCTGCCGCCAGGGCAGGTGCTGGCAAACTTTCAGCCATTTGGCATGCTGGCTGAACATCGAATCAACAATACGAATAAACGCCTCATAGCTGTTGAAGAAGCCATGGCGGCCGGTCAGCAGATAGCCCTCAAGCATACCCTCGCACATATGCTCGGAAAGCATACTGTCGATTATGCGGCCATCATTGGCCAGAAATTCGTCATTATCGCTGATATCGCCCTCAAACTGGCGGTTAGTTGCCTCAAAAACGGCGGAAAGACGGTTGCTCATCGTTTCATCTGGGCCGAAAATGCGGAAGTTACGTTCCTCGGCGTTGTCACGGACGATATCCCGCACAAAACGTCCCAAAACCAGCATATCCTGCGCCAGCTCGCTGCCATGCACCTCGAATTTGACGGCATAATCGCGAAAATCCGGCAAGCGTAGATCGCGCAGCAGCAAACCGCCGTTTGCCACCGGATTTGCCCCCATGCGGCGTGCGCCCTCCGGGATGAATGCTGAAAGCTCCGGTACCGGGCGTCCTTGCTCGTCGAACAGCTCCTCCGGATGATAGCTTTTCAGCCATTTTTCCAGCAGAGCCACGTTCTCTGGATGCTCCGCGTTGACGGTAATGGGTACCTGATGAGAACGAAAACTGCCCTCGACCTGTTTGCCGTCGGCCTCTTTTGGCCCTGTCCACCCCTTGGGGGAGCGCAGTACCAGCATCGGCCAGACGGGGCGGGATAGATCGCCGCCGGCTGCGTTTTGCTTGATACGGCGGATATCTTCATAAGCCGCGTCCAGCGCTGCCGCCATTTGCTGATGCATATCTTCCGGTTCTTCGCCCTCCACAAAATACGGCAGCCAGCCGCAACCCATAAAGAACGAGGTCAGCTCTTCTTTGGAGATACGCGAGAAAATGGTAGGATTAGCGATTTTAAAGCCGTTCAGGTGGAGTATTGGCAGAACCACGCCGTCGGTGTTGGGGTTCAGCAGTTTATTGCCATGCCACGCGGTGGCGAGAGCTCCTGTTTCAGCTTCGCCGTCGCCTACCACGCAGGCCGCAATTAAGGTCGGATTATCCAGCACTGCGCCAAACGCGTGCGCCAGTGAATAGCCAAGTTCGCCGCCTTCGTTGATGGAGCCGGGAGTTTCAGGCGCGACATGGCTGGAAATGCCGCCAGGGAAGCTGAAGCGTTTAAACATCTTTTTCATGCCCGCTTCGTCACGGGTGATATCCGGGTAAACCTCTGTATACGAGCCTTCCAGCCAGCAGTTGGCAACCATCGCCTGCCCTCCGTGTCCTGGTCCGCTGATGTAAATCATGTTCAGATCGTGCTGTTTGATCAGGCGGTTCAGATGGGTATAGATAAAATTCTGCCCTGGCGCGGTGCCCCAATGTCCCACTACGTTCGGTTTGATATGTGCCAGTTCCAACGGTTCTCGCACAAGAGGGTTGTCACGCAGGTAAAGCTGCCCGACGGAGAGGTAGTTGCAAGCCCGCCAATAGGCGTTCAGCAGGTGCAGGTCTTTCGCGGAGAGCGGGTTCTTGGGTTGGTTTGTCATCTTTTCAGCCTCCTTTTGGCTTGGGTTTGGTAAATTTTACCAACATTTTAACGTGCCAAAATTAATTCTTTGTGAACTTATATTTATATTATGGGGCGGCTCGCTTCGTTTTCATACTAGTTGGTGAAATTGTAAAAAAACAGCATGACTTTGTGCCATGCTGTTTCTGTTTTTAATGAGCGGCAAAGTAATCTTCAATGCCGGCGGTAATGGCGGCGGCCAGTGTTTGCTGGTAAGACTCACTGCCCAGCTTGGCGCACTCATCAGTATTGGTCATGAAGCCGATTTCCACCAGCGCGGCCGGCACTACATTATGCGTCAGTACTACCAAACGCGAGGTTTTGACGCCTCTGTCTTTGGCGGCTGTGGCTGCGATCAGACGTTTTTGCAGATAACCCGCCAGTTCTAAATCGCCCTGATCATCTGGTGCGGCATATGTTTCAATACCGCTGGCGGCGGGGGCATTTTCCGCTGCGTTGCAGTGGATACTCACGAACAGCGGCGCGTCATATTGCGTGGTGAGGGCGGCTCTGTCCAGCAAGGCGACGTAAGTATCATCGTCGCGCGTCATGATGACTTCATAGCCTGCGTCTTCCAGCAAATCACGCACCCGCTGCGATACGGTGAGCGTCAGATCCTTTTCGATCTGACCGCCGCCGTTGGTGCCGGGGTCGTTGCCGCCGTGCCCTGCGTCAATAACCACGCGGCGATATAAATTGCCGTAATCGTCTTGCCCCACGGGTTTCACGTAAACAGGCTCGTCGTTGTCTGGGTCGATATCCTGCGGGATGATGCTGACCAGCCGCTGGGCTTGGTCATAATTCACCTGTGCATTCAGATTTTCCGATACGAAGCGTACCGGCACCATCGTTCGCGCTACGCCTTCATAATTAACCAGTGACACGCTGACATTATCCGGTACGGCCACTATCTGGCCGTTAATCAGCGCGGTATTGCTGCCGATGGTGAGGATTATTGTTTTGCCGCCAAGGGCAATGGTAACGGTGTTGTTTTCTTTCTGCCAGACGACCTCGGCCTTAAGCTGTTCGCTGATCAGCCGTACTGGCACCAGCGTTCGCCCGGAGACGGCCATCCCCGGCACGTCGCTTGCAAGATATGCACCGTCAAACGCCAAATGTACCGGGGCTACTTCTGTCCGGCGGTTGTTGCCCAGAGCCGGGTCATAAAGCCAGACGGTCAGCTTGTCCGCCAGCTTTGGCAGATCTAATACCGGCAAATCCACCGTGTCAGAGTCTGCTTCGGCGGGCGGCTGTTCGTCAGGGTGCGTTTCCTCTTCGTCCGGCACAGGCTCGTCCGGTGTCACTACCGCTATTGTTTCCTGTTCGACGGGATTGGAATCAGCCCAGGCTAAAGCGGGGTAGGCGGCTAAGACAAAAAACAAACAAATTATCCCAATTATACACTTATGCACAAAAACTTTCTGCAACGAAAAAACCTCCAATATATCCCAATATAATGCTTAGTGATGGAACAGACGAACTCCGGTGAACGCCATGGCGATATTATATTTATCGCAGGTTTCGATTACATTATCATCGCGGACGGAACCGCCAGTTTCGGCGATGTAAGAGACCCCGCTTTTGTGAGCGCGTTCAATGTTGTCGCCAAAGGGAAAGAATGCATCAGAGCCGAGCGCAACGCCCGACACTTCGGCCAGCCAGGCTTTTTTCTCAGCATTGGTCAAAGGTTCCGGCTGCTCAGTGAAATATTGCTGCCAGGCGCCATCGCGTAATACATCGTCATACTCGTCTGAGATATAAACGTCGATAGTATTGTCACGGTCGGGGCGGCGGATATCCGGCAGGAAAGGCAGGGCAAGCACTTTCGGGTGCTGGCGCAGGTGCCAGACGTCAGCTTTGTTGCCGGCAAGCCGCGTGCAGTGTATACGCGACTGCTGCCCTGCGCCGATACCGATAGCCTGGCCGTCTTTAGCGTAGCAGACAGAGTTGGACTGTGTGTATTTCAGCGTGATCAGTGCGATGATCAGATCGCGCGCCGCGTCCGCAGGTATTTGCTGATTCTTGGTGGGGCGATTTGCCAGCAGTGTTTCATTAATTTTCACATCGTTTCGCAGTTGCTCAAAGGAAACGCCGAAAACCTGCTTTTCTTCCAGCGGCTTGGGCTGATATGCTTCGTCCATTTGCAGGATAAGATAAGTTCCCTTGCGCTTCTTACGCAGAATTTCCAAAGCTTCCGGGGTGTAACCGGGTGCGATAATGCCGTCTGATACCTCGCGCAGAAGAAAATTCGCAGTGGCAGCGTCACATTCATCGGAAAGGGCGGCAAAATCCCCATAGGAGGACATTCTGTCTGCACCGCGGGCGCGCACGTAGGCCGTGGCGATGGGGGAAAGCTCCACTCCCTCGACAAAATAAA
Source organism: Candidatus Avidehalobacter gallistercoris (assembly GCA_018715045.1). GTDB lineage: Bacteria > Bacillota > Dehalobacteriia > UBA4068 > UBA4997 > Avidehalobacter > Avidehalobacter gallistercoris. Next base: position 17,171 of record DVMH01000011.1, on the reverse strand, counting down.
TTTGCTGTAAAACCGGACTCAGGGGCACGGCCACCGCAGCTCCCGCAGGGCTGACGTGCTTAAACGAGGCTGCCGCGGGAAGCCCTGTCGCCGCTTTAAGCTCCTGCACCAGCTGCCAGCTGTTCAGTGCGTCCAGCAGATTGATATAGCCGGGACGTCCGTTCAAAACAGTGAAAGGCAGTTCGCCCTCCGTTATAAATACCCGGGCCGGCTGCTGGTTTGGGTTGCACCCGTATTTCAAAGCTAATTCTTGCATGATGGCTTCTCCTTAATATTTAAATAATTTTAAATAATTTATTTGTTGAACGTGGCCAGATATTTTTGCAGATAAACCTTGTTGGCAAAAGCATAGGCTGCCGTCCACACCAGTTTGGCTTCCGGAAGGGTTCCGGGCGGCGGGTCGGCGATTTTGGCGCTGTTCTCGGTGAAAACCGTTGAGAGAGCTGTTTCCAGCGTTTCGCAGAAGTAATCATAAGCCTGTGCGGTGGGGCAGGCGTTGGTTTGTAGATGGATAAGCTGATAGATGTCGCCGATCGGCAGTATCTGTTTCAGTACGCAGATCATCAGCAGATAAGCCAGGTGATCGCGTCCATAGCGTTTCTTTAAGGGCGGCGGCAGCAGATTCTGCTTCACATAGTTATTCACCATCGTGGATGTCAGAAGTTTTTCGCGTCCCGGCGGGTCAAACGGAGCCAACGCTTGCTCCAATACCTGCAAAACCTGATCCATATAAAGCTCCACCTGAGGGAACTCGGCATAGCGCGGGCAATGAAACTGCAAAACCTCCGCTTTGGGTAATTCCGGCATCGGCGACACCTCCTTTATATTAAATAATAGCAGTATTCGCGCCGCAAGTCAAATTTTCGGCAGGTTTTCGGTAGTTTTTTTTAAGGGATTTTTTGTTGGCAATTTCAGGTTCAGCAGCAAAATGGCGGCAAATACCAGTGCCATGCCGCTGATTTTGGCAAAACCAAGCGGTTCATGATACAGAGCCACACTGAACAGGGCGGCCACCGCCGGTTCTACTGTGGCGAGGACTGCGGCCTTGCCAGCCTCCACCTGTTTTAACCCTCGCGTGTATAATACAAACGGCAGCAGGCAGCAAACCACGCCGATACCAAACGTTCCCAGCCAGGTTTGCGGCAGAAGATACACGTCTGTCCAACCATAGGAGGCGGCCAGCGGCACAGCCCCAAGCGTGGCGAATATGAACGTGTAGGCGCTGACCGTCTCCGGGGCATATTTGCTCAGCGCAAATTTGCCGAATATACTGTAGAGCGCATAACCGAAGCCGGCTCCCAAGCCCAGCAGCGCCGCCAGCGGGGATAGTCTTGCACCGCCGTCGGAAAATACGCCCACGATCAACGCGGTGCCGAGCAACGTCAGCAGCACGGCAAGGATTTTCTGCGGCGAAAGCCTTTCATGGAAGAAAACTGCTGCCAGCAGCACTATCCACACTGGCGAGGTATAAAGCAGTACAGCGGCCACCGCGAGAGAGGCCAGCTTAATTGTATTGAAATAACACCAGTTGAAAAATACCAGGCTGAAAATGCCGGTGCCGATGAAATAAACGACATCGCGCGGCGCGATTTTTAAAAGGTCTTTTCGGCCGGAAAACACCAGATACAGCATGAAAGCCAGCGCCGCGCTGCCTACACGGAGAGCTACGATTTGCAGCGGCTGTAAGCCCAGCGCCGAAAGATAGTTGAAGAAAACGCCGATCGCGCCCCAAAGCGCCGCGCCTGCAACGATATAAAGTTCTCCGGTTTTCATTGATATTGAGCTCTTTCACCGCCGATCAGCGGCGGACGGGTTTTAGCGGCGGTGATCACGGCCTGCCCCAAATGCGTGGCGCCGAGCCGTAGCGGTACAGCCACCCGTTTCAGGTGCATACCGATCAGTGTGAGGCCGATATCCAACCCCAAATCGGCTTGGACGCTTTCCACCAACACGGGTTTTTCCAGCAGCGAATAAAAAGCGGCAGCAAAGCTGCCGCCGGCGTGGGGTTTGGGTACCGCGCTGACGATTTGGTAACCGAAATGCTGCGCAACGGTCTTTTCCAGCGCTAATGTTCGGTTCAGATGCTCGCAACATTGGGCGGCGGCGTAGATTTGGTGCATTTTTGCCGCGGCAAGAACTTCCTCCGCAATGATTTTGCCCAAAATCTCGCACCCGGCGCGACCGATGTGCTGCCCCAAAATCTCACTGGTAGAGCAGCCTACCACCAGCATTGCGCCAGGCTCAGGTTGGGCAAGCTGAAAAAGATCGGCCAGAATTTGGCGGGTATCGGTGCGGAGGACGGCTTGCTCGTTCTCGGTCAGCGTTGTTTCAATATACTCGCTCATTTGTTCTGCTCCTTGACGATTTTGGCCAGCTGCCCGGCGCGTTCCACCGCCATGGTGTCTTCAATGTTGCTTATCTTGTCCAGACGGCGTTGGTGGCGGCCGCCCTCAAATTCAGTGTTCAGCCAGATATCGACGATTTTCAGCGCCAAATCGGGGTCGATAACGCGCGCGCCCATGGTGAGAATATTGGCGTTATTGTGTTTTCTGCTGCACTCGGCGGAGAACAAATCATGGCACAGCGCTGCGCGGATACCTGGTATCTTGTTGGCTGCAATGCCGATACCGATACCGGTGCCGCAGAGCAGGATACCGCGCTCACATTCGCCCTCCACTACAGCTTTGCCCACGAAAAAAGCGTAATCAGGGTAATCTACTGACGCTTCATCAAACGTACCGAAATCATGCGTCTCATAACCCAGCGCTTCCACGTGCGCCTTGACCTGTTCCTTCAGCTGATATGCCGCATGGTCGTTGCCCAATGCAATTTTCATCATATTCCCTCCTATATTACAATAAAAACAGCGAAACAAAACCTGCCAAGCGCTTTTTGGCACTTGCCTGTTAAGTATTCGCTGCTATGTGTTGATTTCCTTTTTTATGCGGACAAGCCTGTGAGCTTGGCCGCTAATTTGTCCAACAGAGCTTCAATTTGGTCGGCGCAGGCGTTATATTCCGCCGAATCACCGCCGAAAGGATCGGCGATTTCTGCGTCCTCGCCCACGTATTCAGCCAGCGTGAACACCTTATCCGCCATCTCTGGCAGAGCGGAGAGGATAATGTCACGGTGGCTTTTGCTCATGCACAGAACCAAATCGGCGTCGGCCAGTAGATACGAGGAAAGCGCCCGGCTGCGGTGATGGTCAATGTTCAGCCCCCGCGCGTCCATTGCGTCGATTGCGCCGATACTGGCGGGGAGGCCGTTTGTAGCGTTTACTCCGGCGGAAAGTACTTCGATATCCGGCAGCTTCGCGCGGCACATCGCTTCAGCCATAGGGCTGCGGCAGGTGTTGCCGGTACAGACGAACAGCAACCGTTCAATTTTTTGTGCAGTTTGCGGTTTCTTATCAGTCATGTTGTTCTCCTTGCTTGTCAGTGGGAGGCTTTGGTTCATTTGCCGCCGCCTTATTTAGCCGGTTCATGATCGCGATACCCAGTCCTGTTTCCGGGAAACGTTCAGCCAGTACCAGATCGGCGTTTATCTCATCCGTCCAGCGGAGCGCCGTAAACAGGTTTTGCGCTACCTGCGGTAGGTTTTCGCCTAGCAAAAAGCAATTCTCCGCCTCGGCCAACCCCGTGAGGCCGTTGAGTGTGGCCAGCACGGCAATTTTGGGATGACTGTTCCCCTGCGCTGCAAACTGCCGCCATGCCGCTTTATATGTTGGGTAAATATCCGTCTGATCGCAGAGAACAACCCGCGCTTTGGGCGCATAATGGCGGTATTTCATGCCAGGGGCGCGCGCTACGCCGCCATGGGGCAGGCGCGTTTCCTCTGTGAGACCTGGAATAAATTCCACCAAGTCTGCTGCGGTTATCACCCCGGGACGGAGTATCGCCGGAACGGCAGACGTCAGATCAAGCACCGTCGATTCCAGGCCTGCCGCAGCCTCGCCGCCGTCAATGATCAGAGGAATTTTACCCCGCATATCGTGCAAGACATGTCCGGCGCTGGTGGGGCTGGGACGGCCGCTTAAGTTAGCGCTGGGGGCGGCAATCGGTAGGCCGGCTGCTTCGATCAGCCGAATTGCCGCCGAGTGCGCGGGCATACGAAGACCAACGGTGGACAATCCGCCAGTGGTGACGCGGGGCAGACAGGGTTTCGCGGGCAAAACCAGCGTCAGTGGGCCCGGCCAAAAAGCGGCCATCAATTCTTTTGCCAGCGGAGGTATCTCCGCCAAATCTTCGGCCATTGTCTCATTTGCTATATGCACAATGAGAGGATTATCAGAGGGTCGGCCTTTTGCCTGATAGATTTTTGTCACAGCCGCAGGATCCAGCGCGTTAGCGCCAAGGCCGTAAACTGTTTCGGTGGGAAACGCCACCAGCTCGCCCGCCCGGAGCAGGGCGGCGGCGCGATCAAACGGCGCGGTCAAATCTGCGTTACTGTAAAGAGCGGAAAAATAATCGAAAACTTCCGTTTCCATGCCTTATTCCCCTTTCCAAACGCCCTGCACCCAGCGGTCATAACCTGCCAGATCCTTCCCGGCGGTGATATTAATGAAGCCATGCTGCTGCAACAAGCCGCTTACCGCGGCTTTTTGGTCGGCGCCGGTTTCCAGCAGCAAATACCCGCCGGGGTTCAAATATGCTCCGGCAGTCCCGGCCAAACGGCGGTAGAAATCCAGCCCGTCTGTTCCGCCGAACAGGGCGATAGCCGGTTCCTGCCGTACATCGGCGGGAAGAATGGCGTTGTTACGGATATACGGCGGGTTGCTGACAATCAAATCAAATTTTGTGCCGGGAATAAGCGCGTTCAGCAAATTGCCCTGACGAAAGTCGATATTAAGGTTATATTTGGCGGCGTTTTGCCGCGCCACGTTAAGCGCGGACTCGCTGATATCACAAGCGGTTATGTTTATCTGCGGGCGTTCCTGCTTTAGCGCCAGCGCATATGCTCCGCTGCCGGTGCAGACGTCGCATACTTCCAATTTTTGCCCTTGCGGCAGCAATGTCAGCGCCTGTTCGATGACTGTTTCGCTGTCCCAGCGGGGTATCAAAACGTCTGGAGTAACAATTAAATCAAAATCCCAGAACGGCTGTACTCCGGTGATGTATTGCAAAGGTTGTCCGGAAAGCCGGCAGGCCACCGCCGCGCGCAGCTGCTGTTCCTGCGCGGGCGAGACGTCGTAATCACGGTTTTGGCGTACTGCGCTTTTGCTGATCTGCAAAAAGTGAGAGGCCAACCAGATTATTTCATGCTCCGCTCCGGACAACAGCGGATTCAGTTCCGCCAGCAATGAGTCCAACCGCATTTAATTCACCGTTTTCAGCTTTTCCGCCTGGTCAGAGGTAATCAGCGCTTCGATAATTTCGTCAAGCATTCCCTGCAAAACAGCATCCAGCTTGTGCAGCGTCAGGCCGATACGGTGATCGGTGACGCGGCCTTGTGGGAAGTTATAGGTTCGGATACGCTCGGAGCGATCGCCGCTGCCTACCATGCTTTTACGCTGCTCAGCCTCGGATCCGTGCGCTTCTTGCTGCATTTTTTCCAGCACGCGGGCGCGCAGAACCTTTTCCGCCTTTTCGCGGTTTTTGTGTTGGTTCTTTTCGTCCTGGCAGCTGACGACAATGCCGGTGGGGATATGGGTCAGACGCACAGCGCTCTGCGTGGTATTAACGCACTGGCCGCCGGGACCGCTGGCGCAGAACAGATCAACGCGGATATCCCCGGGAGCAAACTCCAGTTCCACTTCCTCTGCTTCTGGCAGCACCGCCACCGTGGCCGCCGAGGTATGGATACGACCGCCGGATTCTGTCTCCGGTACGCGCTGCACGCGGTGTACGCCGCTTTCAAATTTCAGCTTGCTGTACGCGCCGCGTCCTTCAATCAGCATGATCATTTCCTTGATACCGCCCAGGTCGGTGTAGCTGCTGGATAGTATCTCCTGACGCCAGCCCTGCCGCTCGGCATAGCGGCTGTACATCTTCTGTAAATCACCTGCAAAAAGTCCGGCTTCCTCACCGCCTGTGCCTGCGCGAATCTCCAAAATAACGTTCTTATCATCGTTGGCGTCTTTTGGCAGCAGCAGAATTTTCAGCTCTTGCTCTAAGCTGGCGGCTCGCTCTTTCTGCTCGGCCATTTCCAACTCGGCCAGCTCACGCAGCTCTGTGTCCTTTTCCTCGGCCAAAAGCTCTTTGGCGTCTTCCACGGCGGCCAAAGCGGCCTGATACTCGCGGAAAGCCAGCACAACAGGCTCCAAATCGGCGTGCTGCTTCATCAGCTTCTGCCAGTTAGCCTGGTCGGCAATGATTTCTGGCTTGGCGATTTCCGCCGTCAGTTCGTCGTATTTTTCTGCCAATGCGGTCAGTTTTTCTTCCATACTATATTCCCTCCGTGGTTATGGTTGCTTTGGGCTGGGGCGCTTGCTTTTCGGCTTCCAGCTCTGCTTCGCTGATGATATCTGCCGGGAGTTGATTATAGGCCGCACCGGGGAATGCCGGAACTTTCAAGAGAGCCGTCAGCGCCACTTCGATTTCTTTGGCGTCCGGCTCTTTGGTAGTCAGCCTCTGTATCCAGAGGCCGGGTGCGATCAGAATTTGTACCAGCTTGTTGTTGGGATATTTCAGCGGCAGGCGGAAAACCTCATAGGCAATGCCCATAACCAGCGGCATGGCAATGATTTTGGTAATAATACGCCCCAAAACGCCGGTGTTGCCGATGAACGTAAAGACGATAACCATTAAAATCAGGCTCATCATAATGAAACTGGTGCCGCAGCGGCAGTTGATACGCGACTGCTTTTTTACATTTTCCACTGTGAGCGGCAGGCCTGCTTCCCATGCGTTGATGGTTTTATGCTCTGCACCGTGGTATTCAAATACCCGTGCGATATCGGGCAGGCGGCGGATGGCAATAATATAGCCAAGAAACAGTGCCACACGGATCAGACCTTCCACCAGCGAGCGGCCGAACGGACCCAGATATTCCAGCGTGAACGAGGCCGCAAACACTGGCAGTATCACAAAGAAAACGATAGTGAGCAACAACGCCGTAACGATGGCAAACGCCATTTCTTTCCAGCTCAGCTGTTCTTCCTCCTCCTCGCCAGACTGAAAGGCTGACCAGGTAAGAGATGAAAAGCCAACATAAATTGATTCGGCAAACGAGATAACACCGCGTATCAGCGGCAGGCTGAAAAGTTTACTGCGGCTTTTGAAAGAGCGGCGCTTGCCGCATTTATAAACGATGCGCCCTCCGGCAGCGCGGGCGGCCATGGCATAGCCTTGGCTCCCCTGCATCATTACGCCTTCGATCAGGGCCTGGCCGCCGAAATATTCCGGGCTTTGGGTTTTTGGCATAATTTTTCCCTCGAAAATCTACTATAATAACAATACACTATATAAAAAATAAAATACGCACGGCAAGACGCACGTTTTTTGCGGTATGGAAAAAGCGGTGAAGCCGCTTAAGCAGCGTCACCGCCCATACAAATGCAGCCAGACTATTTGAGGCCGTATTTTTTCTTGAATTTATCAACTCTGCCGCCGGCTTCCACCATCAGCCGCTTGCTGCCGGTGTAGAACGGATGGCATTTGGAGCAAACCTCGACCTTGATCTCTCTGGAAGTGGAGCCGGACATAAATTTGTTACCGCAGGCGCAGGTTACTTCAACCTCCTGATATTTCGGATGGATACCTTCTTTCATCCTTTTCACCTCTTTCTGTTGTTTCTCGCTTATTGCGGCGCGGGGGTCAGCTTCCGCACCACTCTCAAAACAAACGCGCTCCAAGCAGAGCGCTGGTTGCTCAATAGCTTATAAATTATAGCATAAACGGTACGTATTGTAAAGGGTTTTACAGCAAATTCGGCTGGCTTTTCACAAATTTTTCACAGGCGGCCGAGGGCAGGATTTCAATTTGCACAATTTTTAACAAACTATTAACTATTTTCGCAAAATTTTCCCCAAAGGTATGGAATTTGCGAGGCAAAAGTGTTATTATATTACTTTAAGAAAGCGGGAAAGTAGCAACTTTTTTACTTCTGTTATTTTGCACCGCTATGCGGGGGGCAGCTTTCCCACACATAGCGTTTTTATGGAAAGGGAGGTGCGGTTTATGCTTTTGGGTTTGGTTTTGCTGCCATTTGCAGCTGCCTTTTTAATGCCGCTTCTCAGCAAAATCCTCAAAAACAAGATTGGTTATGCGGCGGCGCTGGTGCCGCTGGTGTTGTTTGTCTCATTTTTGTCGCTGCTGCCAATGGTGAATGCAGGTGAGCATATCGCCTATGCGCTGCATTGGATACCCACACTGGGCGTGGATCTGGCGGTACGGCTGGACGGGATTTCGCTGCTTTTTGTGCTGCTGATCAGCGGTATCGGCCTGGCAGTGATGATCTACTCCATTTTCTATCTTGGGGCAAAGGAGCGTCTTGGCAATTTCTACACGTTCATTATGCTGTTTATGGGCGCTATGCTGGGCGTCTGCACGTCGGCCAATCTGGTGTGCATGTATCTGTTTTGGGAACTTACCTCGGTTTCCTCATTTCTGTTGATCGGTTTCTGGTATGAAAAGGAGAATCCGCGCCTTGGCGCGCAAAAGGCACTGCTGGTGACTATGGCCGGCGGTTTTTGCATTTTGGCGGGTATTGTGCTGATTTACCGCGTGGCTGGAACTTTTGTATTTGACGAGCTGATAGCGCAGGCTGATTTGATCCAGGCCAGCCCGTTTTATCCAGCTATTGTTATTCTGCTGCTGATCGGTGCTTTTGCTAAAAGTGCTCAGGTACCTTTCCATATCTGGCTGCCTACGGCTATGGAAGCGCCCACGCCGATCAGCTGCTATCTGCACTCAGCCACTATGGTTAAGGCCGGTATCTATTTGATTGCACGTATGACGCCGATTTTGGGCGGTACGGCGCTTTGGGGCGGCATTATTACAGTGGTGGGCTTGACGTCGCTGCTGTTTGGCTCGCTGATGGCCATTCGCCAGTTTGATATGAAAGGTATTCTGGCGTATTCAACTATCAGTCAGCTGGGGCTGATCATTTCGCTGTTTGGCTTTGGAACGGACGCAGCGATTGCGGGCGGCCTGTTCCATCTGCTGAACCACTCTACGTTTAAAGGCAGCCTGTTTTTGATGACCGGTATTGTCGATCATCAAACGGGTACGCGTGATACGCGTCTGTTGCATGGCCTGGGCAAGGTCATGCCGCTGTCGGCGCTGGTGGCATGTATTGGCAGCTTTTCGATGGCTGGTCTGCCGCCATTTTCCGGTTTTTTGAGCAAGGAAATGTTCATGGAAGCCGCCCAGCAGGCGCATACCTCTAACCTGGCGTTTATGGGTGACCTGGCTTATTTGATTCCGTTTGTGGCGGTGGTTGCCAGCATTTTTACGTTCGTTTATTCGATTGCTCTGTTCTTCAAGATTTTCTTCGGTGGTGAGACGACGACCACTACGCCGAAGCAACCAAAGGAGGGCAGTCTCGGTATGCTGATCCCAGCTCTGTGTCTGGTCAGCCTGAATATCATTATTGCCCTGTTCCCAAATGCAACGGCGGGGTTGGTGCTTCAGGGCGCTATCAATTCGGTTATCCGTCACGGCTATGAAATGCACATCGCATTCTGGCATGGCATTACGCCTGCTCTCATTATGACGCTGATCGTGGTGGGGCTGGGTTTGTTTGTTTATTGGCATTACGACTGGGTGAAAAATCTGTTCCTTTCTTACAGCAGCCGGATTGGCGCGGAAAAATTTTATCAGAAATTCCTGCATGGCTTCCCGGCTCTGACGGGCAAGCTGACTGATCTTCAGATTAACGGCAGGCTCAGCGATTATGTGGCCTTTACGCTTTGCGGCGCGTTGTTGCTGGTGCTGGGGCCGATGATCTATTACAATGCGTGGAGTCATATTGACATATCCGATATGGCGCCGGTGGACGCTTTGGAGATCGTGCTGGCGGTGGTGGCCGCCTGCGCCGCCCTGTTTGTGGCGCTGACCAAACGGCGCATTTGGGCGATTTTGGCGCTTTCCGTGGTGGGCTATTGCGTTTCGTTCTATTTCGTGCTGATGCGTGCGCCGGATTTGGCGCTGGCCCAGCTGATGGTTGAGACTATCAGCACGGTGCTGTATTTGCTGGCGCTGTATAAGCTGCCCTATGGGATGCTTTCCAATAATCCGCCGATACCTAATGGCCGCCGTACTATCAACGCACTGATTGGCTGCCTGGTGGGTTTGATGGGTTTCACGGTTTGTATGCTGGGGCAGGGCTGCAAGTATTTTGACAGCATCTGCTGGTATTATAATGAAAATTCGCTGAAGCTGGCGGGTGGCCATAACATAGTCAATGTGACGATTGTGGACTTCCGAGGTTTTGATACTATGGGTGAGATCACGGTGCTGGGTCTGGCTGCGATCGGCGTTTATATTATGATCAAGCTGGGACGTAAGCATCTATATGACCGCCATGGCGTGGAGCCGGCGGAGGAACAGAAAGCCGGCTTCAACGACGCCGGCAACGATACTGTGGTTATCGAGACCGACCCGTACTTTCAGGACGATAACGATCTGAGATTCCCAATCAGCCCGCTGTAAGCGGCGTGTCCTGAAAAATATGTACAGGGAGGAGAGAGCAATATGGCTAACAAAAATATTGAAATGCCCAATCCTTTGGGCAAAATGGTATCGGAAGCGGAAAAGCGCGAAAAGCGTATCGAAAGCAGTAAGGTCATGGAAGCCGTTGAAAATAACTACGAACCGAAACGCGGCGGTATTAACAATGTACTGCTGAAGACGGCCTCGATGATATTGATTTGTTTTATTATTTTAGCCAGCCTGTATATTCTGGTAGTGGGGCATAATGCGCCGGGCGGCGGCTTTATTGCCGGGCTGATGTTATCCGGCGGTACGGTGCTGCTTTATCTCTGCTTTGGCAAGCCTTTTGCCAGCAATCTGCGGCTTAATTTCCGTATACTGCTGCCGATAGGGCTAAGCTGTGCGCTTGGCACTGGTTTGGCAGGCTGCTTTTTCGGCAAGCCGTTTCTGACCCATGCTTTCGGGCATGTGGAGCTGCCGTTTTTTGGCGATTGGGAGCTTACTTCTGCCTCGGTGTTTGACTTTGGCGTGTTTCTGGTGGTTATCGGTACTTGTCTTACGATCATCATGAACATTGGTGAGAACAAATAAGCCTGTGGCGGGGATATGAGGGGGCTTAGGTTATGGAACTGTTGATTTCTATTTTGGTCGGCATTTTGTTCGCCGTTGGCGTTTACATGATGCTGAGCCATAAGCTGCTGAAAATTATCATCGGCACGGCTTTTCTTTCGCACGGAACGCTGCTGATGCTGATGACGGTGGGCAAACTGAAGCGCGGCGCGCCTCCCATCATTGTAGACGGTGTGGAAGATGCGGTTTACGTGGATCCGATTCCGCAGGCGCTGATTTTAACGGCGATCGTTATCAGTTTTGCCACCACGGCGTTTTCGCTGGTGCTGGCCTATCGCTGCTATCAGGAGCTGGGTACTGACGAAACCGAACAGATGAGGGGGGATTTTACGGATGAGCACTAATCTGATCGTTCTGCCAATCGTTATCCCCATGCTGACGGCCATCGTCTGTATGTTTCTGTATGGACGGGATATCCGCTTACAGCGGATGGTGGCGGCGCTTTCGTCAATTGTTTCCATCGCCATCAGCCTGGATATTTTCTGCCAGGTACTGGACGGCGAAACGATACTGGTGTTCACGGCCAGCGGCTGGGCGGCGCCATTTGGTATTGTGCTGGTGGTGGATATGTTTTCTGCCATTATGGTATTGATGGCCAATATTGTTTCCGCAGCCTGCCTGTATATGGCGTTTACATCATTGGACAAGGCGCGCGAGGAAAACTACTTTTATCCCGTCTGGTTTGCGATTATGATGGGTATCTGCGGCTCGTTTGTTACGGGTGATATCTTTAATCTTTACGTTATGTTTGAGATCATGCTGATGGCCAGTTATGTACTTTCCGTTATTGGCTGTACGCCTGGCCAGCTGCGTGAATCATTCAAATACCTGATGATTAACATCATATCGTCCACCATATTTGTGGTGGCGCTGGCGTTGCTCTACGGCATGATGGGCACATTGAATATGGCCGACCTGTCGCAGAAGATCGCGCAGGTGGAAGATCAAAGCCTGATCACTGTCTGTTCGATGATCTTCTTTGTCGTTTTCGGACTGAAAGGCGCGGTGTTTCCGCTGTATTTCTGGCTGCCGCGCACCTATGTGGAGCCGCCCGCGCCGATCTCGGCGCTGTTCGGCGGCGTTCTGACCAAAGTTGGCGTTTATGCAATGATTCGTGTGTTCACCCTGATGTTTGTCGGCAATGTGGGCTTTACACATAAAATCATTTTGGTTGTGGCCGCGCTCACTATGCTGTTGGGCGTTTTTGGCGCGATCGCACAGATGGATTTCAAGCGAATTCTTTCCATTCATATTATCAGCCAGGTCGGTTACATGATCATGGGCTTGGGGCTTTACACTCCTTGGGGGCTGGCCGGCTCCATTCTGCATATTGCGCATAACATGGTGGTTAAATCTTGTCTGTTTCTGTTCGAGGGAGTGACGGAATCCATCACCGGTACTGGTAGGCTGAAAGAAATGGGCGGCCTTTTGAATAAATATCCGGTTTTGGGCTGGGGCTTCTTCGTGGCGGCCATATCGCTGGCCGGCATACCGCCGCTTTCCGGCTTTTTCAGCAAATTCGTGCTGATGACCAGTGCGGCGCAGATCGACAATTACTGGATCATGGCGGTGGCGCTGATCACCGGATTCTTCACTCTGTTCTCTATGAGTAAAATTTTCTTCTATGTCTTTTGGGGTGAGGAAAAACCGTTGCCGGAGCAGGCAAAGACAGTTAAATGGCGGCGGATGCTGCCCTGTTGCTTTGCGCTGGTGCTGATCTCCATCGGTATGGGTCTTGCGGCGCAGCCGATGTTGGAGGTGGCTCTTTCCGCTGCCAATCAGCTGATGAATCCTGAGCTTTACATCAACTCAGTGATGGCCGTGCCAGGCGTGCGCGGTTAAGCGGGGAAGGAGGCAAAGCTATGCTGGTAGAAATTTTATTAACTTTGGTTCTGGCTCTTGTTTGGGTGGGTCTGACGGGTGAGCTGACGCTGGCCACATTTGTGGTGGGGTTGCTGCTCGGCGTTATCATCATTAACCTGTTTGGCAAACGCACTTTGCGGGTGCTGAATCTGAACATTCGCCACATTTTTCCGCTGATCCAGCTGTTCTTTATTTTCCTGTTTGAACTGCTGATGGCCAACCTGACGGTGCTGGCCAAGGTGTTCTCGCCGAAGCTGAATATCAAGCCGGGCATTATCAAGGTGCCGGTTGAGGTGGAGGGGCCTTTCTGGATTACCGCGCTGGCGAACATGATTACGCTTACCCCGGGCACGCTGACGGTGGAGGTTTCGCCGGACAATAAATATTTTTATGTGCATTGCCTGAACATCGATAATGAGGACAGCATTGTGTCGGATATAAAAGGCACCTTTGAAAAAAAGATTCAGGAGGTGTATAAGCCGTGAGTATTTTAGAGACCTTGTTTGGTGAAGCCACGGTAAACCCGTTTCTGCAAAACCTGCATATCCTGCCGGTTTTTCTGGATATCGCCATGCTTATCTGCTGTTTTAATCTGCTGTGCTATCTCTATCGAGTGATTAAAGGACCAGCGCTGGCTGACCGCGCGGTGGCTATGGATTCCTGCGGGGTGGCGGTGATGAGTCTGATCGTGATTTATTCGATTCGCCAGGGTACCAGTCTTTATATGTCATGCGCGCTGGTCATTGCAATACTTGGCTTTATCGGCATGGTGGGATTAAGCAAATATATTCAAAGCGGCAATATTGTGGATACCGGCAACATCGTGCTTAACATTGAAGAGGCCGAATATCTGAAAGATATGGAGGACTCCGTGGCCAGCGAGGATCTGCAAAAGAAAGCCGAGGAAGCCCACCAGAAAACCGCCGAAAATCAGGTGTCTACCGCTAAAAGGCAGCAGCACCAGTACCGGCGGCATCATAACCGTAAGTAAGGGGGCGCAGCTATGTCATTATTTATTGAGATTGTTGTTTCGCTGCTGATACTGTTCGGCACTATCTTTCTGCTGGGCGGCGCGGTAGGTATTTTGCGCTTTCCTGACACATATTGCCGTATGCACGCGCTTGGCAAAGGCACCACAATGGGTATAATCTGCTTTATGCTGGCGGCGACCATTTATTTTGTCTGGTCAGGCATAGGGCTTTCCGTTCAGAGTATTCTTTCGCTGGTGTTTATCTCGATTTCTTCCCCGATTGGTTCGCATATGATTGCCAAGGCGGCGTATCATTACGGTATTCCGCTGTGGAAAGAGTCTGTGCGCGATGATCTCAAGGAAGATTGTGAGTTTATCAGAGAAGACAATGCAGACTATTAATCAGAAGAGGCAATAACACGGTATATCTGCTGTGTCATGTAAGTATTTTACTCGCCTCACCTTAGTCAACTGGTGTTGATAATGCTTTCCGATTAATTAATTCATGAAGCGTAAAGCGTTATTGGAGCCTCGCAAAGAACCTAAATAAAGGCGGGTTGACATTTTCAGTCAGCCCGCCTTGAGTGTTTATACTGCCAAATCGCTGAAATACGCATTGGGGTTAAGATACACACCGTCCTTTTTCAGCTCCAGATGCAGGTGAGGCCCGGTGCTGTTGCCAGTAGAGCCGACAAGGGCTATCTTCTGCCCCTGTTTTACGGTGTCACCGGGGTTCACCAGCACTTTGCTGCAATGGCCGTATAGTGTCTGCCAGCCGTTGCCGTGGTCGATTACCACTGCATAGCCGTAAACGCTGTTCTTCCATCCTGCCTCCAACACTGTGCCGTTGTGTGCCGCTTTGATGGGGCTGCCCGTGTCCGCCGCGATATCCAGTCCGTGGTGATTGCTGTCGCCGCGGCTGCTGGCAAAAGCTGATGTTAAAACGCCTTGCAGCGGTTCCTGCCAGATTTTGCTGCCGCTGCCGCTGGCGCGAAGCGCTTCGGCATATGACCCGCGGGAGGCCAATGTAGTTAAACCAGACGGCGGCTCTACTGGTAGCAGGATTTTCTCGCCGCCCCGGCAGCAATAACCGGGGGAAAGGTTGTTCATCGCCGCCAGCAACTCTCCTTCAAAGCCCAACCGGCGTTCCAGTATGGCAAATGTGTCGCCCGCCTCAGCCAGATAAACTCGCGTGCCCACTGTGTAATCTGCCTGAGCCACGCCGCAGTTGGCGCAGAAAAATAGCCCCAAGACAAGGGCTGCCGCGGCTAAAAGCCTGTTTTGCAAAATATCACCCTTTTCTGTCAAATAACTCTCTTTGCTAATATATATCCCCAAAACGGCAAATATTATCCGCAAGCGGCGGCATAAGACTGGATTTTTGCGCCGCCGTGTGTTAGTATAGAAAAAAGTATTTTCGTGGGAGGACAAAAATGTCACCGATTGCTTTTACGCTGGGGCCGCTGACGGTGCGCTGGTATGGTATATTGATTGTAACCGGGATCGTTGTGGCTATTTTAATGTGTCGCTATTTGGCTGCTAAAAAAAATCTTTCGTTTGACGATCTAATAGATTACGCTCTGGTTATGGTGCCGTTGGGTATCGTTTGCGCACGGACGTATTATGTGTTGTTCCGCTGGTCATATTATGCCGAAAACCCTGGTGAGATAATCGCGGTGTGGCATGGGGGGCTTGCTGTGCACGGCTCCATCTTGGGTGGTATGCTGGGGCTTTGGCTGGTAGCGCGGCATAAGGGGCAGTCATTCCGCCAGTGGGGTGATATCATTGTACCTGGGCTGATTTTGGCGCAGGCTATCGGTCGGTGGGGCAATTTCTTCAACCAGGAGGCTTACGGCTACGAAACCGACCTGCCCTGGGCAATGTTTATTGACGGTGCCTACCGCCACCCCACGTTTTTATACGAAAGCATTTGGGATTTTTTGGGTTGTCTGCTTTTGCTGGCGCTGTGGCGTTGGTGGAAAACGCGAGAAACCGGCGACGTGGCCGCCTGCTATCTGATCTATTATTCCGTTGGCCGGTTTGTTATCGAGTCTTTTCGCACCGACAGCCTGATGCTGGGGCCGCTGCGCATGGCGCAGGTCATTGGTATAGTGGGTGTTTTGGCAGGTCTGCTGCTGTTTTGGGTAAACCGCGCCTACCCATGGCATGAGTTCACGCTGGCGCCTAGACGTAAGCGGCGCTGACGGGGGTGCGGTTTAATATGAGTAAGGTTGCGCTGGTCACCGGAGCCGGGCGGGGAATCGGCCGGGCGGTGGCTCAGGTTCTTGCGGCGGACGGTTGGCAGGTGGCGGTAAATTTCTGCCGAAACGAACGGGCTGCGGTTGATACCTGTGCTGGAATCACGGCGGCGGGGGGCATTGCCATTCCCTTTCAGGCTGACGTGGCCGACGAAATGCAGGTGGCAGATATGTTCCGCCAGGTACGGCAGAAATTTGGTTCACCTGCGCTGTTAGTAAACAATGCCGGGGTGGCGCATTTCGGCCTGCTGCAAGAAATGACGACGGCGGCGTGGCGCAGGCTGATGGCCGTGAATTTGGACGGCGCGTTTTTCTGTTGCCGCGAGGCTCTGCCAGATATGTTGCATGCCAAAAGTGGCTGCATTGTGAATATCGCCTCTGTCTGGGGCCAGGTGGGAGCCAGTTGCGAGACGGCTTATTCCGCCAGCAAGGGCGGGCTGATCGCTATGACCAAGGCTCTGGCCAAGGAGGTGGGGCCAAGCGGTATACGGGTTAACTGCGTCGTTCCCGGCGTGATCGATACCGAGATGAACAAGCGGCTGAGCCGCACTGATATGGCGGCGCTGGCGGAGGAAACGCCGCTTGGGCGTATTGGCAGTCCGGCGGAGGCGGCGGCGGCTGTAAAATTTTTGTCTTCTGATGAAGCGTCATTCATCACTGGCGAAGTGCTGGGTGTTACTGGAGGATTTCAATAAACAAAAAAGGTAAATAAAAAAGGTTTCTGCATTGAGGGCGGCACTCATAAAACAGCATAAGAATGTTTTCGGGAAACGGCGTAGCTTCGGCTATGCCGTTTCTCCGTTTTGCAGGTCATTCAGCATGGTAGAGGGAAGTATTCCCACAAGGTCATAGGAAATA
>DVMH01000010.1 GCA_018715045.1 Candidatus Avidehalobacter gallistercoris | reverse complement strand
GTTGCAGCCGCAGCCGCAGTTACAGCCGCAGCAGCAGTCGCAGTCGCAGTCATTGCTGTCGTCTTCGGATGTTGTCGGCTCATCGATCAGCGAAGCCAACTGGAAGTAGTGAGTATGGCCGTCGGCGCAGTCCGTCTCGGCGTTTACATAGTGTACGTGTTTGCCCTCTCCCACGTAGACAGCCGGCTCGGACGTGCCGCAGAACTCGTGGTAGTGGCCGTCGGCGAAGTCAGTTCGGAAAATCACCTCATGCACGTGGTTGTTACAAGTCTCGATTGCTTCACCGGAAACGGTGGCAATACGGTGGTTGTGCCCCTCGCAGCCGTTGACGATAGTTTCGGTGATGCCGATGATCTCGTGTACGTGTTGCTGTTCGTTACAGTTGTTACATCTGTTAATAGTCATATATTTTAACACTCCTTTGGTAATTTTCATATTTTCGGTGGAACTAATATATCCTATGCTGCGTTGGCACATGGGGTGCAGGCTTTTCCCACAAAAAAAGCCAAGCTGTGCGGAGCGGCTTATTCGGTTTTTCCAGTAACTATTTTCGCCGGGCATCTTGACAAACCGCTATAAATTTGCTAACATTAATTTGCTGTGTGGGGGTTAACCGCACGGGTGTTATGGTGGATATGGTGAAGTGGTTAACACACCGGATTGTGGCTCCGGCACGCGTGGGTTCGAACCCCACTATCCACCCCATACTGGGGCGTAGCCAAGCGGTAAGGCAACGGGTTTTGGCTCCGTCATGCACAGGTTCGAGCCCTGTCGCCCCAGCCAAGAGGCCGGGCGATAGGGCTTGGCCTCTTTTATATATGCGGACGTGGCGGAATTGGCAGACGCACCAGACTTAGGATCTGGCGAGCAATCGTGAGGGTTCAAGTCCCTCCGTCCGCACCATTGTTATAACTGTGAGGCATTTTTGTCTGTACAGAGCAAAGAAATCGGTAATCTTCCTTGACGGGGTGCCGATTTTTTTGTATTTTCTTTGAAGACTGCGTTATGAGTCATATTTTTTGCAGCGGTTATTATATTGTAAGAAAATATTGAAAAACGCACGTGGCTATGCTAAAATAAACAAATAGAATAGCAGGTGCAGTCTGGATGCCTGGCCAATTTTTGGCGCGGTGCGTGGGCTGTGCCGTTTGTTGCTTAAAACGGCGGGAGGTTTATTATGGAAATTGACAGAAAAATGGTCGAATACGTGGCGGAATTGGCTAAGCTGCGCCTTTCGGAGGATGAAAAAGAACAAATGCAGCAGGACTTAACCAAGGTGTTGCAGTATATGGACGTACTGAACGGGCTGGATACGGCGGATGTGTCGCCGCTGACTCATGTTTCGGGTGTGGAAAACGTGTTCCGCGAGGACAAGGCAGCGGCCAGCTTTGGCCGCGACAAGATATTGCAGAACGCCATTGCGGTGGAGGACGGCTGCTTCAAGGTGCCGCAGACGGTGGAATAACCACGATTTGACGCTTTTAAGGAGGATATATTATGCAGGAACAGACGGCAAAAGGGCTGCGGGAGAAGCTCTTGGCGGGTGAAATAACCTCGGCTGAGCTGACGGAGCAATATTTGGCAAAAATTGCGGCTGAAGACGCGGCTTATCATGCTTATAATACTGTGAACGAAGCGGCGAAGACGCGCGCAGCCGAAGTAGACAGACAGTTGATGGCAGGACTGAATACGCCGTTGGCCGGGGTGCCTATTGCGGTTAAGGATAACATCGCAACTGAGGATATGCCCACCACCTGTAGCTCGAAGATATTGCAGGGCTTTATATCGCCCTATAACGCGACGGTGATTGATAAATTGGCTGACGCTGGCGCGGTGCTGTTGGGTAAGACCAATATGGACGAGTTCGCGATGGGCAGCACTACTGAAACTTCTTATACCGGGGTGACTAAAAACCCGTGGAACACAGCTAAAGTGCCGGGTGGCAGTTCCGGCGGCTCGGCGGCGGCGGTAGCGGCGGGTCTGGCTCCTGTGGCTCTCGGTTCCGATACCGGCGGCTCCATTCGCCAGCCTTGTGCGTATTGTGGACTGACAGGTATCAAACCGACCTATGGAGCGGTTTCACGCTATGGTCTTTTGGCCTACGGTTCGTCGCTTGACCAAATAGGGCCGATTGCTCACACGGCGGCGGACTGTGCCGCAGTTTTGCAGGTTATCGCTGGCCATGACGAAAAGGACAGCACTTCTGCTAAGAATGTGAATTTTGATTTCAGCGGGGCGCTGAACGACAATATTGTTGGAAAGAGGATCGGCCTGCCCAGAAATTATCTGGGTGAAGGCCTGAACGCGGAAATCAGAGCGGCAATTCTTGCGGCAGCGGAGCAGTTTGCGGCGTTGGGCGCGGAAATTGAAGAGTTTGAAATGCCGATGATGGATTACGCCGTGCCGGCCTATTACATTATCGCTTCGGCGGAGGCCAGCTCTAATCTTTCGCGCTACGACGGCATTAAATATGGCTATCACCCGGAAAGTTTCAGCGATTTGGAAGATCTGTATCTCTCAGCCAGAAGCGAGGGCTTTGGACTTGAAGTGAAACGGCGCGTTATGCTGGGTACGTTCGCGCTTTCATCCGGCTATTATGATGCTTATTATCAGAAAGCCCTGAAAGTACGGGCTCTGATCCGGCAGGCGTTTGATGCGGCGTTTGGCAAGTATGACGCGATTTTAAGTCCTGTGGCTCCGACCACTGCCCCGAACCTGGGCGAGAGCCTTTCCGATCCGCTGGCGATGTATTTGTCTGACATTTACACCGTGGCGGTCAATCTGGTGGGTATTCCCGCTATTGCGCTGCCCTGTGGGTTTGATGCTGCGGGTATGCCGATTGGTATGCAGCTTTTGGGAGCGGTGTGGAGTGATGACAAACTGGTTAATCTGGCGCACGCGTATCAGATGCATACTGACTGGCATGAGTATGTACCCACGCATAAGGAGGCGAAATAATGACTGGCTATAAAAATACCGGGTATGAGGTGGTTATCGGTTTGGAGGTTCATGTGGAGCTGAACACCGCCAGCAAAATTTTCTGTAACTGCTCCACCGCTTTCGGCGCGGAGCCGAACACCCACGTATGCCCCGTATGCAGCGGTATGCCGGGGGTGCTGCCGGTGATGAATAAAAATGTGCTGGAAAAAGCTGTGGCGGCAGGTCTCGCCACCAACTG
Organism: Candidatus Avidehalobacter gallistercoris; assembly: GCA_018715045.1. GTDB lineage: Bacteria > Bacillota > Dehalobacteriia > UBA4068 > UBA4997 > Avidehalobacter > Avidehalobacter gallistercoris. The sequence goes on along the minus strand of DVMH01000010.1, from coordinate 4,260 downwards.
CACCATCACGCAGCAATGCAAATTTGACCGCAAAAACTACTTTTACCCCGATCTGCCGAAAGCGTATCAGACGTCGCAGCTTTATCTGCCCATATGCCGCAGTGGGTATGTGGAGATAGAGGGTGACGAGGGGCCGAAAAAGGTGCGTATACACCAGATACACATGGAGGAGGACGCCGGCAAACTGAACCACGACGCCAAAAGCGGCAGCACTCTTATTGATTATAACCGCTGCGGCGTGCCCCTGCTGGAGATTGTCAGCGAGCCGGATATGAGCTCTGCCGGGGAGGTGCAGGCATATCTGGAGAAGCTGAAATCCACTATGGAATATCTGAATGTATCCGACTGCAAAATGCAGGAAGGCTCTATGCGCGCAGACGTTAACCTTTCCGTGCGCCGAGTGGGGGATACCGAGCTGGGCACCCGCACTGAAACGAAGAATATGAACTCGTTTAAGGCGATTGCGCGCGCCATTGAATATGAAATTTTTCGTCAGATTGAGGTTATTGAAGACGGCGGCCGCGTGCAACAGGAGACCCGCCGCTGGGATGACGAAAAGGGTATCGGCTATGCCATGCGCTCTAAGGAAAACGCGCATGATTACCGCTATTTCCCTGAACCGGATTTGGCGCCTATCAATATCAGCGATGCTTATCTGGCTGAGATTGCGGCGACTATACCGGAATTGCCCGACCAGAAAAAAGAGCGTTATATGCAGGAGTTCAAGCTTTCCGCTTATGACGCGGCGCAGCTGACGCGCTCTCGCCGGCTGGCCGAGATATTTGAGCAGACAGTGGCTTTATGCGGCCAGCCCAAGGAAGCCGCAAACTTTCTGATTGGTGACTGCCTGCGTCTGCTGAATGCTGAGGGGCGCGAGGCGCAGAGCCTTGATTTTTCGCCGGAGAATCTGGCGGCGCTGCTGAAGCTGGTGGCGTCGGGCACTATTAACAAGACGACAGCCAAGGCGGTATTTGAGAAGATTTACGCCGAAAACATCGACCCCACAGCTTATGTTAAGGCAAACGGGTTGGAGATGATGAGCGATGACGGCGAGTTGGACAAACTGATAGCGGAAATTGTGGCAGCTAACCCGAAATCTGTGGCTGATTACAAGGGTGGCAAAAAAGCGGCGGTGGGCTTCCTGGTCGGCCAGGTTATGAAAGCGACCAAGGGCAAGGCCTATGCGGGCAAGGTCAACGCCAAATTGCAGGAAATATTAAATAAATAGCTTGGCAATTAATGATTGGAGGAATAGATAATGGAGATTTTGGAGCAGCTTTACGAGGGCAAGGCCAAGAAAGTTTTTAAGACCTCCGACCCGGATCTTTACATGGTACGTTATAAGGATGACGCTACCGCATTCAACGGCGCGAAGAAAGGCACGATCAGCGAAAAGGGCATTGTGAATAATAAAATGTCCAACCGGCTGATGCAGCAGCTGGCCGGGGCTGGTATCCCCACACATTTTGTGGAGGAGCTTTCCGACCGCGAGACGCTGGTGAAGCGGGTGCAAATTGTGCCGTTGGAGGTTATTGTGCGGAATGTGGCGGCAGGCAGCTTCGCCCAGCGTTTCGCCGTGACTGAAGGCACGCTTCTTAAACAGCCTACGCTGGAGTTTTGCTATAAAAATGACGCGCTTAACGATCCTATGATCAATAATTATCAGATTGTAGCGCTGGATTTGGCGACTGAGCAGGAGCTGGATGAGATCACCAAAATCGCGTTTGCCGTGAACACCGAATTGCAGAAAATTTTTGCGGCGGTGAATATCCGTTTGATTGACTTCAAAATTGAATGTGGGCGACTGGACGACGGCACCATCATTCTGGCTGACGAAATTTCACCCGACACCTGCCGTCTGTGGGACGCTACTACCAACGATAAGCTGGATAAAGACCGCTTCCGCCGTGATTTGGGCGGCGAGGTTGAAGCCTATCAAGAAGTGGCGCGCAGACTCAAGCTGTAATTTAATAGGAGAAGAATTATGAGCACAAATAACTACACCAGTCCGCTTTCCGCCCGCTATGCCAGCCGTGAAATGCAGTTCATATTTTCGGCGGACAATAAATTCCGTACCTGGCGCCGTCTGTGGATAGCGCTGGCTGAGACGGAGCGTGAGCTGGGATTGCCGATAACCGAGAGCCAAATTGCGGAGCTGAAAGCCCATGTCGAGGATATCGACTATGACGCGGCGCTGGCCTATGAAAAGCAGCTGCGCCACGACGTGATGGCTCATGTTCATGCCTACGGCGACTGCTGCCCGGAGGCCAGAGGCATTATCCACTTGGGAGCGACCAGCTGCTATGTGGGCGATAATACCGATGTCATCATTATGCGGGACGCATTGACGCTTATTCGCCAAAAACTTGTCAACGTGATTGCCAAGCTGGCGGGTTTTGCTGCGGAGTATAAAGATATGCCAACGCTGGGATTCACGCATTTTCAGCCTGCTCAGCCTACCACCGTAGGCAAGCGCGCCACGTTGTGGATGCAGGATCTGCTGCTGGACCTGACTGAGGTGGAACACCGTTTGGGCAGTCTGAAGCTGTTGGGTTCTAAGGGTACGACGGGCACGCAGGCAAGCTTTTTGGAGCTGTTTGAGGGCGATCAGGCGAAGGTAAAAGCGGCTGAGGCCAAAATCGCGGCCAAAATGGGCTTTGACGAATGCTTTGCTGTCTCCGGTCAGACATATACTCGCAAACTGGACGCCATGGTGTTGAACACTCTTTCCGGCATTGCTCAGAGCGCTCACAAATTCTCCAATGATATCCGTCTTTTGCAGCACCTTAAGGAAATTGAGGAGCCGTTTGAAAAGAACCAGATTGGCTCGTCGGCGATGGCGTATAAGCGTAACCCCATGCGTTCGGAGCGTATGGCGGCGCTGGCGCGTTATGTGCTGATTGACGCGCTGAACCCTGCGGTGACGGCGGCGGGGCAGTGGTTTGAACGGACGTTGGATGATTCGGCCAACAAGCGCATTGCCGTGCCGGAGGCATTCCTTGCGGTGGACGCTATTTTGGAGCTTTATCTGAACGTGGCCAGCGGACTGGTGGTGTATCCCAGGGTGATTGAAAAGCATTTGATGGCTGAACTGCCTTTCATGGCTACAGAGAACATACTGATGGATGCAGTGAAAGCAGGCGGCGACCGGCAGGAATTGCACGAGAAGATACGCCAGTATTCCATGCGGGCTGCTGACCGCGTGAAACGCGAGGGCGGTGAAAACAATCTATTGGAGCTGATCGCAGCTGACCCTGCCTTTAAAACGAACCTTTCAGCGCTGCAAACGCTCCTAAAGCCGCAGAACTATGTGGGGCGCGCGCCTGAGCAGACGGAGGAATTTCTGGCTGACGAGGTCGCCCCGGTGCTGAAGAAGTACGCGGCTGATTTGGGGCGCACGGCGGAGATTTTTGTCTGATTTAATATGAAAGCAAATTTTACCCGAAGGTTTGGCAGGAAAATGCCCCGCCAGTGGGGAATATAAATAATTCGGCGCTTTGCGGCGCAATTTTGAGCCGATTGGCGGCGAACAGGAGGAAATTTTTAAGATATGGAAGTAAATGCGAAAGTATTGTCCCGTGAGGGCAATGAGGTAACTCTGGAAATTACAGCGGCGGCGTCTGATTTGGAGCGCGCCCGTGCTATTGCTATGAAAAGGATCTCCAGGGAAGTCCGTATTCCCGGCTTCCGTGCCGGCAAGGTGCCGGCCAAAATTATTGAAAACTACGTAGGCGAGGACGCCCTGTTGCAGGAGGCTCTGGAGGAGATGTTGCAGGACGTGTACTCTGCGGCGCTCGACCAGACTGATATTTTTCCGGTTGATCAGCCCCACATTGACGTGCAAAATCTGAAGCGCGGTGAGGAAGTAAAACTTGCCGCCAAAGTGACGGTGAAGCCGGAGGTAAAGCTTGGTCAATACAAGGGTATTGAGGTGACCAAAGAGGTATATGTGCCAACTGAGGAGGATATCGACGCTGAGGTAAAGCGTATGCAGGAGCGCATTGCCCGTACGATTGATCTGCCGGAGGGGTCGGTAATCGAGGACGGCGACACCGCGGTGATTGATTTTGAGGGCTTTGTGGACGGCGTGGCTTTTGAGGGCGGCAAGGGTGAAAATTATCCCCTGACTGTAGGCAGCCACACGTTTATTCCCGGCTTTGAGGAGCAGCTTGTGGGTGTGAAGTCTGGCGAAGAAACGGAAGTCAATGTAAAATTCCCGGATGAATATCACAGCGAGGACTTGGCTGGCAAAGACGCGAC
>DVMH01000009.1 GCA_018715045.1 Candidatus Avidehalobacter gallistercoris | reverse complement strand
CAGATTTCGGAAGATATTTCGCAATCCAGCAACATTTTGAGTTATAAATAGGGTTGTGATGTTGTGTGGGCTTTTTCTCTGTTGGCTTGCTGAAAATGAAAGGGGGGATGCCTTCCAGGAAATTAAATGTTTCCCGTTGTTAAAATAGTTTTAAAAAATATGTATTAAATATGTATTCAGGAGGATATTATAATGATTAAACAGAAATCTATTCTAAGTTTTATCTTGGTTATGGTAATGTGCCTGGGGCTGGCTGTGCCTGCTTGGGCTGAGGATATTGCCGATGATCAAGAAATAGTTGAAACTGTTTTTAATGAAGAAAATATGGTTTTATCTGATTGCTATAATAATTCTTATTACGATAAAGCAGGCAATCTTGTTACAGAGGAGATTAAGGTATATAAGGTGGCTGATGAGTGGGAGATAAAAGAGACTACCCAGGTAATAACCGAAATGAACAATGGTATTATGCCTTATGCATCTGGAACTGTAACAAAAAATAAAACCGTAGAAGTAGAAAGAGCTAAAGAAAAAGTATATAGGGTTTATATTTGGGGAAAATTTGGGTACTATGGTTCCAAGGCTTCAGTTTTGGATGCAAGCTGGAATACTAGAATTTTAAGCGATTCTGTTTATGAAGAACAAGCACCTTATGGTGGTAGCGGTGTTAACATCTTGGGCACTGCATCTATCTGGGTAAACTATAATTTGGGTGATTCTGATGGAACTTGGAAAGGAACGGTAGAGCTTACCTGCAATAAAAATGGTAATTAAAAAAGTAGGTGTTATTTCAGATGAATAAATTTAACATTGATCGAAAAGTAATACTGGCCATAATTATGGTATTTTTAATTATTCTTGCAACGGCCTTTTCCACAATCAAGATAATGAATTATCGTGAATCTGTTTTGTTGGATAATGAGATAAAAAGAACCATTGGTACCCAGAATTTTGAGGAATTGGGGCATATTGAAACTAAAACTGTTACAAATGTTAAATATTATGCCAAAGACGGTAGTTTGATTATCGAAGAGAACGAAACCAGCGACAAGACAACAAATTATAATCAGTAAGAACAGGTAAGTATATAAAATCCGCTCCTGTGTTTTTTGCAGGGGCAGATTTTGTTAGGGCGAGCCGCCAAAGGTACGGAATAGGGAAAGGAGAAGCGGCGGCTAAGTGGTATTTGATGAGCTATGAAGCTTGGGTAAAACAGCAAAGCTGGTTTTATGCATTTGACGGAGAGCTGATTGAAAATACAGTATCGTAAGAAAATCTGTTAAATAAAAACACCCTGTCGGAGTAATTCGGCGGGGTGTTTTTTATGTATAACAAAAAGAATAAAAATATTGAAAATATGTTATTAAGAGGATATTGTAATAATTAAACAGAAATCTATTTTAAGTTTTATTTTGGCAATGGCAATATTACTGTGTTTTGCGTTGGCGTCTCCGGCTTGGCAAGTGAACCATTGGATTTCGGAGAATAATACAAAAAGTTATTGTAATCACATATCGACATTTTCTCCTAAAAAAGCTACAATATAATCAACAATTCCCTTTTAGGTGGTGATTATCTAATGCTTATTCCCCAAAAGGCATGGTACTTACTTTTACCGGCCAATCTAATATACACAATGCCAATTTTTATTTTTGGACAGTATTTTAGCAAAGGTATAAATTTTCATGTATTAAATTATTTATCAACAGCTTATCTTATGATATTTGCTGCAATAATAGCTTATTTCATCTACAAAAGCTACTTTAATACTACCAACAAACAATTATTTAAATGTAATCTGTTTAATTTGGCTGTTTCTGTAATAATAAGTTTTATTCTTGATGTTGTTTTAGAACATTGGAAATGGTTTTTCTATATGTTAAGTTCGTGGCAATATCTTGTAGTAGTATGGGTAGGGCTATTGATTTGGCAGTATATAGTAAGATTTTTCTTATGGATTAAATTTTCATAAAATATAGCAAAGAATAGTGCGGCTTTCTGAATTTCGGCTGCACTATTCCCTTTAATACATATTTATAGTATTCATAAAAAGTTGCTTTTGTCTACAAAAGATTCATTTGTAAGGTTAGCAACTTTTTATTTTGGCAATGGTTATGTGCTTCGGATTGTCTGTGCCTGCGTTGGCTTCTAACACAGACGAGTTTGGTAAAGTTATGCCAGAAGATATTATAAATGCGATTAAGATATTCTTTTATGAGCAGACGGCCGATTCTCCTATACAGGCTAAAATGGATGTTATTCTTCTTTCAGAAGATGATAAGAATGAAATGCAAAAAATGTATGCACAAAAACTTTTGAATGAAATCCCTGTGCCCTATTCAAGTCATGGCTATTATGCAAAAATGTATATTAATAATACAAACAGAAACTATTCATCTTGTTCTATTACACTTCCTGACAGTAGTAAAATATCTGTATCTTCTGGCTCCAATTTATTTCTTTACGGGGGATTTTCTAGTAGTGTTGAGGCTGATTTAGGGTTGCAGTATAGTACTCAATATGACGTATGGAAATGTTTTATGACTATTAGTGGTAGTGGTTATTTTTTAGCTAATCGTGATGAAGCAACATGGCAGAATGGTTATCTACCTGAAACAACTGTTAGTATTGTTTGCATTCCCTACAATGCAAGCACAAATATTGATAATAGTGGTTATGGAACAGTTGGTACTGTTGTATTAAAAGCATATGGTCTTGCAAAACATAAAACTCAAGATGGTCAGGGTGGTTCTACATCTTTAACAAGTGTGATGGAGTCAAACACGGTCTTTAATTTAACCAAGGTCAATACACATAAATGGGTAACTAGTATTGGCGGTTCGGCTAATTCCACGGGATATAATATTGGTGTTTTTAAGGATATTACTATTAATGGCATTATCCAGCCTAGCTCTAATTTTAAAACGGACGACTCTGATGGGCTGTATACATTTAGCAATAAGGGCAATGGCACAATTACAATGACTATTAAGAACTAAACTCTAAACCCTTATAAAGAAGAAAGAGGTGATTTTTTTGAAAAAAACATTAACTCTCATTTTATTATGTTGGGCGGTTTGGTTTATGCCGCAGATTACCCTTGCTGCATCAACAGAAAGTTATCCCATCAGTTTTAATGGAGAAACTGGCAAATTGACAGCTTTTATTAAGAATGATACGGCATATTTACCGCTGCGTGATATTATTGGGCTATGCTTTGTTGAAATAAACTGGGATAATGTCAATAAGCAAGCTAATGTAAACACAGGACTGGACAGCACGGTTTTTAGTCTTAAAAATGGCGTATGGTATATAAACGGGCAGGAAATGTCTGGGGGAAGAACACCGCTGATATATAACAATCAGCTTTATCTGCCGCTCTATGTTATGACTGAGTTATGCGAAGTTAAGGCATATTGGTATAGTGGCGATAAACAGATAGAGGTAAGTTTCCCTGTTGTTTATACTAATGGGCAATGGCAATACTCTGACGGCACGGCAATCGAGCTGCTTGAACAAGCTGATGGAAAAGATGTTTGTTGCACGGTTCTGCGGCAAGGTGAGCCTACCATGGGATGCGATTATCTTTGGGCGCTTTATGCCAATGGGGAATATCGCCGCCTGATCTCCGAATGGAATATTGCGGACTGGCAAATAAGGGATGGCGTATGCTATTATCTGGCCAAGCAAATGGGCTTTGGTGATAAATTCCGTGTGTATGCTGTTGATTTAACAGACGGCACTAAAAAGCAGCTTGGCAATCCGGAATATGTATATCATATAACGATTAAAAAAGCAGGTTCAATGTTTGGGTTGTCCAATAATGGCAATCAGTCCAAAGACTGGCAAGTTACAGATGAGGGTGTGCTGATTAACGGTATATCCGAAGCGGCGTTATCTGATGAGGTTGTAGCAGATGAAGAACTAATGCGGCAGACTTATGGCAGATATCTGCTGCCGCTGGACGGCGGGGAGCAAACCATGCTGGAGGCGTTGTCAGAATAGCTAATACCATGGGTTATATGTTATGCTATTTGTTAAGGCAGCAGACGGCATATTGTATTTTATTAATGGCGTTGGAATGAGAAGTATACTCGACGTGAGACTGAACTGCTAACATATCGCTGTAAAGAAAGCCAGATAATCGAAAACACCCCGCCGGAGCAATTTGGCGGGGTGTTTTTGATGCATAGCAAAAAATTAAGTAGAATGGCAAAAAATGCAACCGGGTACAGCCTTTTCAAAAGTGATGCCGGTTTGGTAAATTCCTGATCTGTGCATTTTGCAATTACAGGTGATTATACTAATAATGGTAGTGATTATAAACTTAATTTTGTTCATATAAGTGCTTCTATGGAATATAAAATATTCATGCAGATAATGCCTGTATTAACGTTTCTGTAGACGAAACTATCGATTATGGAACAACATTATCAAGAGCACTGTGATCAAATGTATAGCAAGCTGCTGCTGGTATTTTCCAGGAGAGGCCGTAATATATTTTTGCAGAGAGTGTTCTTATAATAACTCTTTTTATTATCTGACAGTTGAGACTGCGGATTATGCTTTTTCAACTAATGATGGTAACAGCAGTTTGTTGATTGTAAAAAAAGGCGGCGGTTTTGAGTATAGATTACATACGGTGCGTGCTGCTGGTGCTGTTTTGATTTGGCTTAAGTGGGCAGGCCTTGGCCGCAGATGTTGCCGGATGGTTTAACTGCACGGTTGATTACCCCGATATTAATCATTTCTGCTGATTATAAAGCCCTCAGGGGAGGTAACTTCTTGGCGAAGTACCTCCCTTGGCAGGGGGCTTTATTTTTGACCTGAAGCGTTAGTCCTTATAGGCCACCAGTATCATATTTTTGCCGCACTCGGCGCAAAATTCGTTTTGCAGGCGTTCTAATGTTGCCATGTCGTTCGCCGTCAAAATCGCCGGGTTATTCATTGTATCATCATACATAACGCATACCTCCCTATTATCGGTTTAAAATACATTAAACTGGCAAAATTCAGGCTGTCTTTTGCAGACAGGCTTATTTTGCGCCAAATTGCTGTCGCTAGCCAGCCAATTTCGGGAAGTGGCGGGAATATGGGCTTTGGTAAATTTTTTTTCATGCAGGGGCTATACAACCGTGATGTTTTATGCTATTATCTATATATAATAAACATATGATATGGTTTTTAATACAAGATTATCCCTTGATAGATCTTGCCGGAAGGAGAGTGTATAATGGACGTGAGTATGGATATTGACGTGGCGAATTTTAATCGTCAAAGTCCAAAAGAGGAGCTGTATAACGCTATATCGCACGGTCTGGGAACCGTGCTGGCCATTGCTGGTTTGCCGGTACTGGTGGTATGGGCAGCTATCCATGGCGACGCGATGAGCGTAGTCTGTGCCTCGCTTTACGGGGCAAGCCTGGTTATGCTTTATTTGTTTTCAACTTTGTATCACGCCATAACTAATCGCTCTGCCAAGCGGGTGCTTCAGGTGTTCGACCATTGCTCTATCTTCATTTTGATTTTGGGTACGTATATCCCGGTAACACTGGGTCTGATCCGCGGAGCGCTGGGCTGGACGTTGTTCGGCTTAAACGTGGCGGCGGCAGTGGTTGGTATCGTGCTGAACGCCGTCAGCGTTAAAAAGTTTCATAAGTTTTCCCTGTTGATGTATCTGCTTATGGGTTGGTCGGTGCTGCCCGCAGTGTGGCCGTTGTTGAGTGTGCTGCCGGCCGCAGGCTTTGCGCTTGCCCTCTTGGGCGGTGTGCTCTACACTGTCGGCGTGTATTTCTACCGCCGAGAGGACAAGCGCTTTATGCATCTGATCTGGCATTTCTTTGTGCTGGGTGGCAGCGTGGCGCATTATTTTCTGGTGCTGTTCTATTGCCTTAACTCGCCAGTCGCTTGAATTTGTGAAATATTTGCGCTATAATCTTTTAAACTTATGAAAACGGAGGTTTTTTGCAGTGAAACTGCACGATATAGTTGCCATATCCGGCCTCTCTGCTAAAGCGCCCTGGCATTTTATGGATGTTTCCGGCGGGTACCAGTCGGCCTACTGTCAGTTCATCTCGCAGGCGGAGCTGGAGGATTGGCTGGCGGGAAGCAGGAGGGCGGCAGATCAATATTCCGCGGTTGAACTGGGTATTTATCTGCCGGATGTTTATGCCAGTGAGCTTTATTATCAGGAGGAGCGTGGCAATTCCATCAGCACTCACTCCTATATGCGCATGATACACGATCTGGTTGAGATCGATATCGAAAACTATGATCTGCTGTTTGCTGCCTTTCTGGTATTGCATGAATATGGGCATTGGTTGCATTTCCGCCGTTGCCATAAAAGCAGTTTAGATTACGTTGTGTGGTTGAACCGTCAGCTTGCTCCAGTGGAAAACCAGCGCGAGGTGCTGGATATGATACCAGACAGCGAACCTGCCAAGGAGGCGCTGGTTGCGGAGCATATCACTGCCTATAACGCCATGCCGCAGGAGCTATCTGCCAACAAATATGCGCTAAAACATTTGGCTGCGTTATACAATAAGCTACTTAAAAAAGTTCAATAGCACATCGCTCTGGCTTAATATTAGGCTTTTTACATCAGCGGCGCAAACAGCCGCAGCAGACTGCGCAATATCCTTAAATGCAGCGGTGTCAGCCGTGCCGCCTGTTCTGCCGGGATACACTGCGCCTCAGTACGCAGAAAATCCTCTTTCATCGCAGCAATCACACCAGGCACGCCGTAAAGCAGCGCGCCGCACTCAAAATGGTGATAAAAACTGCGGTAATCGCAGTTGATAGTACCGGCAAAGGCGTATTTATCATCAGCCACAATGCTTTTTGTGTGGTTGAATCCTGGCTTAAACTCCATTACGCGGCAGCCGGCCTTTTGCAGCGGTTGGTAATAAGCCTGCGTCATCATGTGCACGTACCATTTGTCTGGAATATGCGGCGTGCAGATACGCACGTCCACACCGCGTTTGGCCGCCAGCTGCAATGACATTAAGAACTCATTGTCCACGATAAAATACGGCGTGTTGATGTAAATATAGCGGTTGGACGCGTTGATCATATTGATAAATGCCGATTCGCCGATATGTTCGCCGTCAAAAGGGTTGTCGTGAAACGGTTGTATGCAGCCGCTGTTGTATTTTACCGCCGCGCTGTCCGGCGGGGTGCAGTATTCGGTATAATCCATACGGCGGTTTGGCGCGTACAGATTCCAGCTTTGCAGAAAGATAAAATTGAAAGCAGTCACGCTATCACCCCTAAGCAGCAGGGCAGAATCTTTCCAATAGCCGAAGCGCACCTTTTGGTTGATATATTCATCGGCTAGATTGATGCCGCCGATAATGGCGGTTTTGCCGTCGATAATGGTGATTTTGCGGTGGTCGCGGTTGTTGAGGCCAGTGTCCAGATGTGCTTTTACAGGGTTGAAAACAGTACATTTGATACCCAGCTTCTCCAGCTGCTGTTGATAATTTATGGGCAGTGTTTTCATGCAGCCTACATCGTCATACATCACCCGCACGTCCACGCCCGCGGCGGCTTTGGCCTGCAAAACGTCCAGAATACTGTTCCAGAACACACCTTGTTCTATGATAAACGTTTCGATGAAAATGTATTTCTCGGCTTTTTTCAGCTCCAGCAGCAGCTGGGGAAAAAGCTCCTCGCCGCTGGTAAAATACCGGCATTCTCCCGCAGCATAGGGCGGGATTTGTGTTGCACGCTGCAAATAGCGGCATTGTGAGCCGGCCGCCGGGTCAAAATCGAATACTCCATTCACTACCTCACGGCGCGTAGGCAGTACGCCGTCGGATTGCGCCACCTCCGAAAGTACCTGACGGCGCAGGCTGCTGCTGGCATAACGCGACCCGAACAGCAGATAGATAGTTGCACCCACTATGGGCAGCAGCATGATAACTATGATCCACGCCAGCTTGGTGGAAGGATTTTGCTCCTGATTATTAATCAGCAACACCACCAGCAGCACACTGATGCAGGTAGAGATCACAGAACACCAAAAGTAGTTATCATTTAAAAAGATTATGGCGGAAAGTATTACCAGCAGCTGCACCAGAAGCACCAGGCCAGTAATAAACAACCGTCCGTTGAAGATGCGGAAGAGTTTGCGTGAAAACATTAAATATACCTCGGCTAGAAAATAAAGTTAGCAGTGAATATTCCCCAGCAGCCGAACGCTAGTATCAGGATGATGGGGTTGGTGTTGAATTTGCGCAGCAGCAGCATGGCAAGTCCAAATAACACCAGTTCGTATAAATTGGTAACGTTCTCCACGCCCAGCGTAAAGGCTGAGCCGATGATCAGTGCCAGTACCATAGGCTTTATGCCGCTTAAGCCCCATTGCAGATATTTATTATCCGGCCAGCGGCGAAATATATACATCAGCCCCAAAATGATAAAATAGGCCGGTACGATCAGCGCCAAAGTCGCCAGGAGCGCCCCTGGTACCCCGGCAATTTTGAAGCCGGTATATGTGGCGGTGTTGACGGCGATCGGCCCAGGAGTTGCTTGCGATATGGCGATCATATCGGTGTATTCGCGCAAAGTCAGCCAACCATGGATATTAACTACTTGGTTTTGAATGAACGAGATCATGGCGTAGCCGCCACCGAAATTCAAAATGCCAATCAACACAAATGTGAGGAAAAGCTCCAACAAAATCATGCCTTGCCGCCTCCTCCCACCGGCTTTGCGTCCGACTTCAGCCGGTGATACAAAATGGCTGTTGCCGCCCCTGTAAGTATGACGAAAACCGTGTTTGCGCTGGCCAGCAGCAGCATGGCAAGTCCAAATGCCAGCAACATAAGGTCAAAGCGGCTTTTCAAAAGACCTTTTCTCAGCTTCAGACCGGCGTCCAGCAGCAAGGCAGCCACAATAGGACGCACGCCCGCGAAAAATTGCTGCAAAATCTCGACGTTTTTGCCCAGCAATATAAGATAAGCTAAAATCAGAATTATGATTACCGATGGCGTTACCATGCCAAGCGTGGCGGCGGTGGCTCCGGTCAACCCACGCTTTGTGTAGCCGATATAAATAGCTGCGTTGATAGTGAACGCGCCGGGCGCGCTGTTGGTGATGGCGAACATATCGGCAAATTCGTCATCTGTCAGCCATTTTTTATCTTCTACTACGGCATTTTGGATCAGCGGCAGCATCACCGCGCCGCCTCCCACTGTGAATAGTCCTATCTTGGCAAACAGCCAGAACAGTTCGCGGTAGGAGGCAGGATTTTGAGTATCTTTTTCCGGCATATAAAAACTCCTTTTGCGCAAAAGACAGGCAAAATTGCAAATTCTTTACCATAAATATTAGCACATTGTTTGACAAAAAAAAAGTCTATGCTATAATAAAAAGATAAGCGAAAATAATATTATAATAAGATGAGGTATTGAATATGAGCTTGCATATTACTTTCCCGGACGGCGCGCAGAAAGAATTTGCCGAACCGATGACCGCTTTGGAGATTGCCAAAACCATCAGCAATAAGCTGGCTAAAAGAGCGCTGGCGGCTGAAGCTAATGGCCAGATGGTTGATCTGACTAAGCCCTTGGACGGCGAGGTAACGCTCCGGATATTCACATTTGACGACGAGGAGGGCAAGCATGTTTTCTGGCACAGCTCCGCCCATGTGATGGCGCAGGCCATCAAGCGTCTGTTTCCTGATACGCAGTTTGCCATAGGACCAGCGATTAAGGAGGGCTTCTATTACGACGTGGACAGCTCTCACGTCTTTGTGCCGGAGGATATGGAGGTCATTCAGCAGGAAATGCTGAAAATCGCCGCCGAGGATCTGACATTTACCAGAGAAGAGCTGCCACGCCAAGAAGCGCTGGAATTTTTTACTGCACGAGGTGAGGGCTATAAGCAGATTTTGATAAACGATCTGCCGGAGGACGCTGTCATTAGTACCTATACGCAGGGCGATTTCACCGATCTTTGTCGTGGGCCCCATCTGCCGCGCACCGGATTTATTAAGGCGGCGGCGGTGCTGTCTTTTGCCGGGGCATATTGGCGGGGAGATGCCAAGAACAAAATGCTTCAGCGTATTTATGCGATCACTTTCCCGGATAAAAAGGAATTGGATGCTTATCTGTTCCGTCTGGAGGAGGCTAAAAAGCGCGATCACCGCAAGCTTGGCAAAGAACTGGATCTCTTTATGCTGGCTGACGAGGGGCCAGGCTTTCCTTTCTTCCTGCCTAAAGGTATGCTGCTGCGGAATGCGCTGATTGATTACTGGCGCAAGGTTCATGACCGCTATGGCTATGTGGAGATTTCCACGCCAATTATCTTAAATCAGGAGCTTTGGCACCGTTCTGGTCACTGGGATCATTACAAGGATAATATGTATACTACCCAAATCGACGGTGAGGATTATGCGGTTAAACCGATGAACTGCCCGGGCGGGATGCTTGTTTATCGGAGCGAGCCTCATTCCTACCGCGATCTGCCGCTTCGTGTGGGCGAACTTGGCCTGGTACACCGTCATGAGCTTTCCGGTGCTCTGCACGGCTTGTTCCGGGTGCGTTGCTTCACGCAGGACGATGCGCACATCTTTATGATGCGCGACCAGATGAAAGAAGAGATACAGAATGTGGTGCGTCTGTTTGATGAGGTTTATTCCACGTTTGGGTTAAACTATCAAATTGAGGTTTCCACAATGCCGGAGGATCATATTGGCGACAAGGCGGACTGGGATTTTGCTACTGAAACGCTGAAAAACGCAATTACCGATATGGGCAAGACGTTCGTTATCAACGAGGGCGATGGTGCGTTCTATGGTCCAAAGCTGGATTTTCATCTGGCTGACAGCCTGGGGCGCACGTGGCAGTGCGGTACCATTCAGCTGGATTTTCAGATGCCGGAGCGTTTTAAGCTGGAATATGTGGGTGAAGACAACCAAAAGCACCGTCCTGTGATGATCCACCGAGTGGTGCTGGGTTCGATCGAACGCTTTATTGGTATTATTACCGAGCATTTTGCCGGTGCGTTTCCGTTGTGGCTGAGCCCTGTGCAG
Organism: Candidatus Avidehalobacter gallistercoris; assembly: GCA_018715045.1. Lineage (GTDB taxonomy): Bacteria > Bacillota > Dehalobacteriia > UBA4068 > UBA4997 > Avidehalobacter > Avidehalobacter gallistercoris. The sequence goes on along the minus strand of DVMH01000009.1, from coordinate 53,645 downwards.
GCCAAGGTTCTGACGATCACTGAAAATCAGAACGAATATGCCGAGTATGTGACGGCGAAATTGAAAGCGCTGGGTCTGCGCGTGGAAGCCGATATCCGCAACGAAAAGCTGGGCTATAAGATCAGAGAAGCACGCAACCAGAAAACGCCGTATATTCTGGTTGTGGGCGGCAAAGAGGCCGAGGACGGCACGCTGGCAGTGCGCAGGCGCGGCAACGATGCAAGTGTGACCATGACTGTGGAAGAATTTGCCGAACAGGCTTTACGCGAGGTTGCCGAGCTGAACAAGGATTTCTAAACTGTGGCAAAAAAGGGTATAATAAAGCGTGTGTCAATGCGGCACGCCTACAAGGAATAAGAGAGTAATGTAATCTTGTTGCAGGGCGGCATAGTCGGGAAACTATTGCCGTTCTGCTTTTTCTTTACTTTTCTACGGTTTGATGTTCTGGCTGATATTGCGCTCAGCAAAGAAACTATTTTCTGCAAAGTGTATCATCTTATTCCAGCTGAACCCACAGAAAGTCCTCTTGCTGGGATTCTAATTTCTATGCTCATCAGAAAGAGCGATGGTTCACGTTTCATGGTGAAGTCTTTCCAGCAGACCTGCGCAAAAGCTGCCAAGCCATCCCAGCATCACGCCCAGCAGGGCTCCGGCCAGTACATCGCTTGGATAATGCACATAGAGGTACATTCGGGAAAAAGCTATAAGTGCAGCAAGCAGTACTGTTGGCATCCATAAACGGTTTTTTTGGAAAAATAGCGCAGAAGCTGCGGCAAAGGAAGCCCCAGTATGGCCGGATGGAAAACTGTAGTCCGCAGGGCGGGAAATGAGCAGGCAAATCTCTGCGTTTATATCAAAAGGTCGTGGACGTGCAACCAGCGGCTTTAAGATCAGATTGCAGCAAATAAGCTCCAGCACAAGGCTTGCAGCTACAGCCAATCCTGCTTTACGGGTTTTGGGATGGAGCAGCAGCAAAACTGCAAAGGAAATCCATAGGATTCCGCCATTTCCAAGACTAGTGACCGCAACCATAAGGCAATCCAGCTCATGCGAGTGCAGTGTTTGCATCCAATCGAGAAATTGCAGTTCCATGAGTATCTGCCTCCTTATGATTCTGACACTTTTATTGTTGAACCGGTTAAGCGTCAGCGAGGCTTCTTTACCGGCCGTTGTCTATTGCGGTAAACGCTCTTTTTGCGTTTAAATGCAGCGAATTTGCTTAAAGAAGATTTCTTGCTCGTACCAGTTCCACAATATCAGCTACTACATCAACCCGGTTAAACGGAGAAATGATGTAGTAACCGTCACAGTCAGTGGCTACCCTGGCTGCGATCTCTGCCGAAACGCGCACTGCCAGATCCCGTGCTTCTGCGCGTGTTTTTCCCTCGTAAAGCGCACAGATTTCCGGGCAGACGCTGATGCCTGCGATCTCGTTATTCATAAAGCAGGCGTTTCTGAAGCTCATTACCGGCATAATGCCCGCCAGAATGCGGGCGGGCAGTTGCTGCTTCGCGCGGCGCAGATTGTCTACTGCTGTCGGGCTCAAAACGGGCTGGGTGAGAAATGTCTGTACTCCACCCGCGATTTTTTCCTGTGCTAACTTCAGTTGGATATCAAAATTCAGCGCGTTCAGGTTCAGCGCCCCGCAAATATGGAAAGGCGTCGCCAGCTCTATCGCGTTCAGATTACTGATATATTTGGCAAGCATACGCGAATTGAAATTGAACACGCTTTTGATCTCATCGCGTTCGGCAGTTGGTATCGGGTCGCCGGTTACGATCAGCACGTTGTTCACTCCCTCAACGGAAAGCCCCAGCAGCAACGCCTTGATGGCATTCAGGTTGCGGTCACGGCAGGTGAGATGGGGCAGCACGTCAACGGAAAGCTCCCGGTGCAGCTTGCAGGCAAGCAGTGAACTATCCATACGAGCCCGGCCAATTGGACAGTCCGGTATGGTTATAGCGTCCACGCTTATGTCGGCCAACATTTTGGCCTTAGCCATAAACTGTGGCAGATTTACGTCGGCTGGCGGTTCCAGTTCCACCGCCAGAAGGCGGCGGCCGCTCTCTGCCTTTTGCAGCAGACGGTTGGGCAGGGGTTTGGGCGCTGCGGTCACGCGTTCGTTTATGGCAAGCTTCGTTACGCTCTCAGCCCTAAGGTTTAGCTGTTCTGCTGCGGCTGCGATATGTTCAGGCGTAGTGCCGCAGCAGCCGCCGACGATTTTTGCTCCGAGCGCTGCGATTTCCGCCAGCTCGCCGCCGAAGTAGGTCGGGTTGCTGCCGAAAAACGTCCGGCTGCCAATAACCGTTGGATAGCCCGCATTCGGCATGACGGAGAGGTATTTCCCGCCCTTGGGCAGCCGGCGGACATATTCTTTCAGATGATACGGGCCAGAAACGCAGTTGAAGCCAACCGCGTCTGCTGCCGTTTGCTGCATGGCGGCATAAAGCGCCGCGCCGCTTGCCCCCTCGCGCGTAAAGCCATCCGGCTGCACGGCAAAAGAGGTGATTATAAAAGCGTCCGAGCGCTTCTTTTTGATGTAAGCGCAGATCTCGGTCAGTGAGCAGGCTCCGGCCAGCGTTTCAAACAGGAAATTTACGGCTCCGAGCTCGAGGAAAATATCCACAATTTCACGGTATTCCGCTGCCAGGTCAGCCTGGTCATGCGGAGGGATAGGCCCGATATCCGCAAATACGAAAGGGTGATTCGGTGCTTCGTCAGCAGCCTCGGTTGCTATGTGCCAGCCGGCAGTGATAATTTTCCGCATATTGTCCGAAATGCTGCCAAGCCCATGGTTCACGCCGAAAGTGTTGGTTTTAATGGCGTTTACCCCGGACTGAATATACGCCCGATGGATGGCAAGTACACGTTCCGGGTGAGTAAGGTTGGCCGATTCACAGTTGGCCTCCTGCCCGCGGAACAGTTGAGCAAAATAGGTGCCCATTGCGCCATCAAAAAGCAGCGTGTTATCCCGCAAAAATTCCTTGATGTTGTTTGGCATGGCGTCCTCCTTAACCCAGTACGCGCTTGGCGATCTCTACGCTTTGCATGGCGTCTTTAGCGTAGAAATCCGCCCCGATAGCGGCAGCATATTCCGGTGTCAGTACTGCGCCGCCCACGAAAATTTGTCCGTTCCAGCCGCTTTGTCGCAGGGCTTCGATCGTTTGCTGCATACTGGCTACAGTAGTGGTCATCAGGGCGGAAAGCCCGATCAGTTTGATGTCCTGTTCGATAGCGGTTTGAACAATTTTTTCCGCCGGTACGTCGCGTCCAAGGTCGGTGATTTGATAGCCGTAATTGGCCAGAATGACCTTGACGATGTTCTTGCCGATGTCGTGAATGTCGCCGTAAACGGTGGCCATCAGTATCCGCCCCTTGGCGGCCGCGCCGCCTTCCTTGGCAGCAATGCGCTCCTTGATCAGATCAAAGGCCGCGCCTGCTGCCGCTGCTGCGTTGATCAGCTGGGGCAGATATATTTCCTCTCGCTCATAGCGTTTGCCAACCTCGTCCAACGCTGGTATCAGCAGACGATTGATGACGCTCAATTCGTCATCTTGCGCTAAAACTGCCGTACAAGCCGCCTGCACTTCGCTTTTTAGTCCTTGCGCAATGGCATGGGTCAAACGGGAGTCCGGGTCTTTCTCTGCCGCCGCAGGAGTGGGATCTGGCTGTTTTTCTGCCGTTTGGGTGGCGATATACGAAACACCCGAGTGATCCTGGTTGTTAAGCACTTTAAACGCGGCCACGGTGTCAGACATACCGGGCGCATTGGGGTTAATGATAGCCAGATCCAGCCCTGCCTCCAGCGCCATAGCCAGAAATGTGCGGTTGATCAGTCCGCGGTTGGGCAGGCCAAATGATATGTTGGAAACGCCAAGCGCTGTTTTCAGACCAAGTTCCTGCTTGACGCGGCGTAGTGCGTTAAGCGTTTCCCGTGCCTGTTCCTGCTGCGCTGAGACGGTCAGAGTCAGGCAGTCGATATAAATATCTTCTTTGGGGATACCAGCGGCCAAAGCCTGTGTCATAATATGTCGGGCGATAGTCAGGCGCGCTTCTGCCGTTGGCGGTATGCCGTTTTCGTCCAGCGTCAGCCCGATGACCGCCGCGCCGTATTTTTTTACCAGCGGCAGCACGCTTTTCAGTATCTCGTTCTTGCCGTTTACCGAATTAACGATGGCTTTGCCGTTAACCGCCCTGAGGCCCGCCTCGATGGCTGCCGGGTCGGCGGAATCAATTTGCAGTGGCAGATCAACCACCGCCTGTACGGCTTTCACCACCTGCGGCATAAGTTGCGCTTCATTAAGCCCGGGTAATCCTACGTTAATGTCCAGAATGGCTGCGCCCGCCTGCTGCTGTTCCAGCGCCTTGGCGGCAATATAATCGAAATTATGCTCTCTGAGCGCCTGCTGTAACATTTTTTTGCCAGTGGGGTTCAGTCGCTCGCCTACAATTTGGGGTGCGTCCAAATACACTGTCTGGGTGGCGGAACAGACTGCCGCTTCGTTTATCTGCGCCCGCACGGCGCGGTGCGCGCCGGCCAATTCCTGCTTCAGCGTCGCAATATATGTGGGCGTGGTACCACAGCAGCCGCCCAGCATCTGTACGCCGAGTGCCGCAAATTCCCGCATTTCGGTGGCAAATTCGGCTGGTTTCAGGGCATATTCCTTAGTTTCCGGGTCAGGCAATCCTGCGTTGGCTTTTACCAGCAGTGGCAAATTTGTGTGATGTGCCAGCTCTTTCATAATCTCCAGTATCCCCCGAGGCCCCGGTGAGCAGTTAATACCGATTGCGTCTATACCCAGGGCAGAGAGCATACAGGCCATCGCCTCCACGCTGTCGCCGTTAAATGTGCGGTTATTTTTATCAAATGTCAGCGAACATATAATGGGTAAATTTGTGTTTTCCTTGGCAGCCAGTACAGCGGCTTTCATTTCATGCAGGCTGGTGAACGTTTCCAGCACGGCCATGTCTGCCCCCGCAGCCTCGCCAGCTGTTAACATTTCCTTAAAGCAGTCATAGGCTGTTTCAAAGCTCAGTGTGCCAGCCGGTTCCATCAATTCGCCCAGCGATCCGATGTCCAGAGCCACCAAAGCGTTTCCGCCAGCAGCCTCGCGAGCCAGCCGTATATTGGCGTTGATAACTTCTGCCGGGGTGTGGCCGGTATCCGCCAGCTTCAGACGGTTAGCGCCGAAAGTGCAGGCGTATATCACATCCGCTCCAGCGTCGATGTAGGCGCGGTGAATATCCCGCAGCACCTCGGGATGACGGAGTGCAAACACCTCCGGGTTTTCGCCCAGTTTTAGCCCACGAGTGAGCAGCATAGTGCCCATCGCGCCGTCCAGAATAACAAATTCCTTTTGCAAAAGCTGCTTAAATAATTGTTTCGGCATGGTTGTTTCCTCGCTTATCATTCATTGATTGCATCTGCCGCTTTGTCGGTAGGGGCAGGTGTATCTGGCCGGGCAGACGGCGCACTTGTCGGTGCGGCGCGGCTGGGGGCTGTGGCATACGCCGATAATGGCGGTGACGGATTTGCGCGGCAGTAGCAGATGGCTCTGGCTGACTGTCAGGCCGATTTGTCGCCCGGCATCTAAAAGCAGGACGAGTGGACGCTGCATAGCCAGCGGCAGATCGCCGTAGCCGGGGCTGAAGCGGTTGGTCAAAAACAAATTTTCTTTCGCAAATTTCTGCTCCAGCCAGGCTTGTACCTGGTCGCAAAGGTTTTCTACCGCAGCCGAGGCCAACGCATCCAGCAGCAGGGCATGACTTATATCAGCCGGTTCGGCGCGTCGAATCAGATTGTCAGCCGTAATACCCAACGTCGCTGCAAGCAGCAGGCAGGAATCCGCCTCGGTCAAAAGTTCTGTAATATCCTGCCCTGGTAGCAAAACGTCGCTGTTGGATAGCTTTATTCCTGTCGGTTTTTGTCTTATGCCGAAGCGCCGCCAGACGAAGCGGGGCTCAGCTGCTGCCAGTAGTTCCCTTTCCGCCGCATCCAGCGCCGCAGAAAACTCCGGCGTGGGGAGAGCTTCTTTCGGTAACCGCAGGTAGCGCAGCACTTCCGACCGGTTCGGCTGTAATTCTTTTATTATGAGCTCGTTTGGCATGAAGCATCGCCTTTCACCGTCAAAATTACTTTTAAGCATAACATATTTAGGCTGTTTTAGGCAAGTTTTTGCACATCTTTTGCTGATGCTGTGGCAAAAAATTGCTGAAACCTCTTGCCAGCTCCTTTTTTATATGCTATAATGCCAGTATGTTTTGTTTGTTTAACGTATTAAAGCGATAAATTGATAAAGAAAAGGTTGGTAAGGACTTGCAACATTGCTGATTTTGGCGTAAAATATAAAAATAGTTTTATTTATAGGAGATTGGACAATGAACTTTGATTTTGACGCCAGCCGCCCGGAAGAGCGCGCTATGCTGGTGTTACGCCGCCTGTACGAGCTTTATGGTTATAGGCGCTATAAGGTGAGTAATTTTGAGGAATACAGCCTGTACCTGCAATATAAGAAATTCCTTGCCGGCGATAGAATTCTGAGCTTCACCGATTTGGACGGTCGGTTGTTGGCATTGCGCCCCGACGTGACGCTGAGCATTATCAAGAATGCGCGGGAAAATGAGACGGCCAAGGCGTATTATATTGAAAAAGTGTACCGCGAAAGCAAAGAGAGCAACACTTTCAAGGAAATCAACCAGATGGGTCTGGAATATATGGGGCGTGTGGACTCATATGCGCTGGCCGAAACTGTGCAGCTGGCGGCGCAGTCGCTGGCGGCAATAAGTGATGGCTACATTTTGGAAATTGGGCATATGCAATTTGTAACAGGGCTATTGGAAAAACTGGATTTGACGGAGGCTGAGCGTGCTCAGATTTTGGCCGGGCTTGCCGCCAAAAGCCCTCATTTGCTGAAACAAACGGCAGACGAGCTGGGGCTTGCTGCTGCCGACGCCAAACGCCTTCTGGCGCTGCTGAAACTGACCGGCTCGCCGGAAGATGTGCTTAATCTTGCTGAGGATATTTGCACCGGGCGCAAAATGCAGAGCGCGCTTGATGAGCTGAAAACCATCTGTGCTGCGCAGGATGAGGCGGCGCAGGCGCATTTACGGCTGGATCTGGCGATGCTGAACGACACTGAGTTTTATGACGGCATTCTCATATGCGGTTATCTGGAGGGAGTGCCCCGGCCAGTACTTTCGGGTGGACGGTATGACAGCATGATGCGGAAACTCGGCCACAGCATGGGGGCAGTGTGTTTTGCGGTCTACCTCGATGAATTGGAGCGTTTGCCGCTGCCGCCGCGGGATTTTGACGTGGATGTATGGCTGGAGGAGGACGCTGATGCCGACGCAGAGGGGCTGCTAGCGGCAGCTCGTGAATTTGCTGAAGCTGGGCAATCAGTGCGGGTAGCGGCCAGTCTGCCGTCTGATATTCGTTTCCGCCGCCATTACAAATTCAGCGGAGGGAGGCTGGCGGAATGTTGAATATTGCGTTGCCGAAAGGCCGTTTGGGAGATCAGGTGTACGAGCTGTTGGATGGTATCGGTTATGACTGCCGTGACATTTATCTGGATAACCGCCGTCTGGTGTTTGAAAACGAGCAGACGGGCGTGCGCTATTTTCTCGTGAAGCCTAGCGACGTAGCTATCTATGTGGAGCATGGTGCTGCGGATGTTGGTATCGTCGGCAAGGACATTCTGCTGGAGAGCGCCGCCGACGTTTATGAGTTGTTGGATCTTCATATTGGCAAATGCCGTGTCTGCGTGGCGGGTAAGCAGGATTTTCGCGAGGACACTGGACGGCGGCTGCGTGTGGCGACGAAATTTGTCAACATTGCCAAGGGTTATTACGCTGCTTTGAACCGCGAGATTGAAATTATCAAGCTGAACGGCAGCATTGAGCTGGCGCCAATTCTAGGCCTGTCCGATGTTATCGTGGATATTGTGGAAAGCGGCGCGACGCTTAGAGAGAATAATCTTAGGGTGATATCGGAAATCGTGCCGATCAGCGCCCGCTATATTGCCAACAAGGCGGCCTATAAGTTTAAGCAGGCAGAAGTTGCAACGATGTTAACAAAGCTGGCGGCCAAGCTGCCGCAGGCATAAATGGGGGAGGAATTTAGCATGATCAAGCAATACAATTTGGCGGAGATTCCCGTCGAACAGATTTTAAACCGTGATATTCGAGAGGAAAAAGGCGTAGAGGCCATTGTAGACGATATTATTGCCAATGTGCGGAAAGACGGCGATGCAGCGCTTCTGGCCTATGGCGAGAAGTTTGATCGCGCCAAGCTGACCGCGCTTGAAGTGAGCGAGGCTGAGTTAATAGAGGCGTTTGATGCCATGGATACGGAATTTATCAAGACGCTGGAGATTGCACGTGACAACATCAGCCGCTTCCATAGCCGCCAAATACAAAAGAATTTCGTCATCACCGAAGAGGGCGGCATTGTGCTGGGGCAGAAGTATACGCCGATCGAAAAGGCGGGGCTTTATGTGCCGGGCGGTACGGCTAGTTATCCCAGCAGTGTGCTGATGAATGCCGTTCCCGCAAAGCTTGCGGGCGTATCGGAACTTGTGATGACCACGCCGCCGAACGCCGAGGGCAAAATCGCCCCGGCAATCCTTGCCGCTGCCAAGGTAGCCGGTGTTAGCCGAATCTTTAAGGTGGGCGGCGCACAGGCTATTGCAGCTCTGGCGTACGGTACCGAGACAGTGCCCAAGGTTGATAAGATAGTTGGTCCTGGCAACGTGTTTGTCGCCACCGCCAAGCGCAAGGTTTACGGCCTGGTGGATATCGACATGATCGCGGGGCCAAGCGAGATCCTGGTGCTGGCTGACGGCGGCTGCGATCCTAAATTTGTGGCGGCAGATATGCTGAGTCAGGCTGAGCATGACAAGCTGGCAACGGCGGTGCTGATTACAACCAGCAAGGAACTGGCGGAAGCGGTTTCTGCCGAGTTGGAGCGACAGATACCATTGCTCCCGCGGAAAGAGATTGCCCGTGCCAGCATTGATGTTAACGGTAAAATTATTGTGGCGGAGAGCATGGAGCAGGCAGTAGCCGCTGTCAACCAAATTGCGCCGGAACATTTGGAGGTATGCGTAGCGGAGCCTTTCGCGCTACTGGACAGCATCAAAAATGCCGGATCGATATTCCTTGGCCGCAATGTGCCGGAAGCACTTGGCGATTATCTGGCCGGGCCTAACCATACGTTGCCCACCAGCGGCACGGCACGCTTTTCCAGTCCGCTTTCAGTGGACGATTTTGTCAAAAAAAGCAGCTTCATTTATTATCCTAAAGAGGCGCTTGGTAAGGTTGCCGACCGTATCGTTGATTTTGCCGAGCGCGAAGGTCTGCACGCGCATGCCGAAAGCGTTGCGGTGCGTTTCCGAAAATAAATTTTGCGAGGTTTTACCATGAGCCGTTTTTTAAGCCCGATTCTTTCCAGTTTAACGCCCTACACGCCGGGAGAACAGCCACAGAACAGGCAGTATATCAAATTGAATACCAATGAAAGCCCATATCCTCCAGCTCCTGGTGTGGCAGAGGTATTGGCGGCGGCGGACGCGGCGGAACTTAGGCTTTACAGCGATCCTGAAGCAGCAAAACCCAGGGCTGCCATTGCCGAATATTATGGGTTAAAGCCTGAAAACGTCTTTCTTGGCAACGGGTCGGACGAGGTGCTGGCGTTTGCGTTTCAGGCGTTTGGGCGGGGGCGCAAAATGGCTTTCCCCGATGTTACATATGCGTTTTACAGCGTGTTTGCCGCGTTGTTTGGGATACCTGTTCGCATTGTGCCGCTGGCGGCGGATTTTACCATTGACCCGTCGAATTATTACCGGCCGGGCGAGCAGGTGGTGCTGGCCAATCCCAACGCTATCACCGGGCTGGAACTGCCGCTTACTGTTATTGAGGGTATTTTGCAGCGTCATCCTGACGATATGGTGATCATCGACGAGGCGTATGTAGATTTCGGCGGCGAAAGTGCAGTTGCCCTGCTGGATAAATATCCTAATATTTTGGTGGTGCAGACGCTTTCCAAAAGCCGCCAGCTGGCGGGGGCGCGCGTAGGGCTGGCACTGGGCAGTCCGGATGTCATCGCCGATTTGAATACCGTTAAATTTTCTTTCAACCCGTATAATGTAAACCGTCTGTCATTAGAACTGGCGGCGGCCGCCATGCGCGATAAAGATTATTTTAACGCCTGCTGCGCCAAGATCATTGCCGATCGTGAATTTACGGCAGCGGGTCTTAAAAAGCTTGGCTTTCTGGTTTTGCCAGGCAAGGCGAATTTTCTGCTGGCGCGGCATGACAAAATTTCCGGAGAGGCGTATTATAGACAGCTGAAGCAGCGGGGGATTTTGGTGCGCTGGTTTGACGAAGTACGTATCCGTGATTTTGTGCGCATCACAATCGGCAGCCATGCTGAAATGCAGATGCTGCTGGATGTGACGTCGCAAATTCTGGCGAATAATAAAGGAGAACTGACATGACAAATGTTTTACGCGAAGCCCAGATTGAAAGAAATACCAAGGAGACGCAAATCAAGCTGACGCTGAATCTGGACGGAACGGGCAAAGCCGCTGTTGACACCGGCTGCGGCTTTCTGAACCATATGCTGGAACTTATGTCGGCGCACGGCTGTTTTGATTTGAACGTCTGCTGTCGGGGTGATGTAGCGGTGGATTATCACCACACCACTGAGGACGTCGCTATCACGCTGGGCGAGGCGTTTTCAAAGGCGCTCTTGGATAAGCGCGGCATTACTCGTTACGGTCAGCAGCTGTTGCCGATGGACGAAGCTCTGGTGTTGGTGGCGGTGGATATCAGCGGTCGGTCATATCTCGGCTATCAGGCCGATATCCCTGCCGGCAAGGTGGGCGATTTTGATACCGAACTGGCGGAGGAATTTATGCAGGCGCTCTGCCGCACCGCGGGATTCACTCTGCATATCCGCAAACTGGCCGGCCACAACGCGCACCATATTATTGAAGCGATGTTCAAGGGTCTGGGGAGGTCGTTGCGTCAGGCTGTGGCGGTTGATGCGCAAAATGCCTGGCATATACCTTCTACCAAAGGGGTGATTTAGGTGAACGTTGCTATCATTGATTACGGCGTGGGCAATCTGTTCTCGCTGCGTTCGTCCTTGAGCTACCTTGGTATTGACAATGTGCTGTCAAATGACGCGGCAGAGATTCGCCGGGCAAATAGGCTGATACTGCCGGGAGTGGGCGCTTTTGGTGACGCGGTGGCGAAGCTTCGTGAAAGCGGTCTGTTTGATGAGGTTAAGCGGCATGCGGCGGCAGGCAAACCGCTGCTGGGTATCTGCCTTGGTATGCAGCTTCTGTTCGATAAAAGCTATGAATTCGGCGAGCATCAGGGTTTATCCCTTATTCCCGGCACGGTGGAGCCGCTTGCGCCTGATTTGCCGGCGGGCGGCCTGAAAGTGCCGCATATCGGCTGGAACAGCCTGAACATCGTGAAGGAAGATCCGCTGTTCAAATATTTTCCGCCGGGAGCTCATGTCTATTATGTGCATAGCTTTTACGCCAAAAACTGCCGGGAAAGCACACTGGCCACGTCGGAATATGGCATTCCAGTGACGGGAGCGGTCAGGCGGGGTAGCGTCTGGGCTACTCAGTTTCACCCGGAGAAAAGCGGTACAGCGGGTCTGGCTCTTTTGAAGGCGTTTGCGGAATTATAGGGAGGTATAGCGTGGAGATTTTTCCGGCAATTGATTTATCCGGGGGTAAAGTGGTGCGCCTGACTCGCGGCGATTATAACCAAATGACGGTGTATAACAGCGACCCGGTAGCAGTGGCACAGGATTTTGCTGCGTCTGGGGCGCAGTTTCTGCATGTTGTCGATTTGGACGGTGCAAAAGACGGCACGACGGCCAATTTTGCGGCAATACGTGCGGTTACACAGGCTGCTGGTATGTTTGTTGAGGTTGGCGGCGGTATTCGTGATGAAGAACGTATTAAACAATACCTCGACCTTGGTGTCGGGCGGGTGATACTCGGCACGGCAGCGGTGAAAAACTTTCCGTTTACTCAAAATATGGCTTTCAAATATGGCGACAAGATTGCCGTAGGTGTGGATGCCAGGTATGGTAAGGTGGCTATCTCTGGTTGGCTGGAGTCAACTGAACTGGATTGTGAGGACTTCTGCCGCAAACTGGCCGCGGCTGGAGTCAAAACTGTGATCGTCACGGATATTGCCAGGGATGGTGCGCTGGGCGGCGCCAATTTGGCGCTGTATCATCGTTTGGCGTCGATTGCAGGGCTTAATGTAGTAGCCAGCGGTGGTGTAAGCTACCCGGATGAGATAACCAAACTTGCGAAAATCGGTATCTCCGGTGTGATTATCGGCAAGGCGCTCTATGCGGGAAAGCTTGACCTCGCGGAGTGTTTGCGGCTGGCAAAGGAGGTGGCACAGTGATAACCAAGCGCATTATTCCCTGTTTGGACATTAAGGACGGCCAGGTGGTAAAAGGTCAGAATTTTCAGGGCGTCAAAGCGGTAGCTGATCCGGTGGAAATGGCGCGGTTTTATAACGAGCAGGGCTCTGACGAATTGGTATTTTACGATATCACGGCCAGCGTGGAAGGGCGCAGCCTGTTTGTGGATATATTGACACGGGTGGCGGCGGAGATTTTTATTCCACTGACGGTGGGCGGCGGTATCCGCACGCTGGACGATTTCAACCGGGTGCTGAAAGCAGGTGCCGATAAGGTTAGCGTGAACAGCGGTGCGCTGGCTGATCCTACAATTATTCCCCGGGCAGCGGCTAAATACGGCAGCCAGTGCGTGGTTCTGAGCCTTGACGTGAAGCTGGTGGGCAACGCGTATCACGTTTTTGCCAAGGGAGGCCGTGAGGATACCGGCAAAGATGCGCTGGAATGGGCAGCTTTTGGCGTGGCAAACGGCGCGGGAGAGCTGGTGGTTAACAGTATCGACACCGACGGCGTAAAGCAGGGGTTCGATCTGGCGATGCTGGACGCAATGGCTGATAGAGTGAACGTGCCGATTATTGCCAGCGGCGGCGCTGGTACGATGGAGCACTTTGCGGAGCTGTTCAAACATCCTGGCGTGGACGCGGGGCTGGCAGCCTCGATTTTCCATCACAAGCAGGTGCTTATCCCTGAATTGAAGCGGTATCTTAAAGCGCAGGGTGTTGAAATAAGAATATAATATAGTATTAATTGAGAGAATAAGGAGGCGCAATATGGCATTGCAGTTTGATGCAAACGGTCTGATACCGGCTATTGTGCAGGATCATTACAGCGGGCAGGTGCTGATGTTGGCTTATATGAACGCGGAAAGTCTGGCTATCAGCATTGCAGAAAAACGCACCTGCTTTTGGTCGCGTAGCCGTGGTAAGCTTTGGCGGAAAGGCGAGGAGAGCGGCAATGTGCAGCATATCGTCAGTATCAAGGCGGACTGCGATGAGGATGCTCTGTTGGTGCAAGTGATCAAGGAGGGGGCGGCATGTCACACGGGAGCGGAAAGTTGCTTCTTCAACCCGGTTTATCTGGACGACGCGGTACAGCAGTTCACATATCAGGGGCTTTACGACCTGCTTTTGGGGCGCAAAAACCAGCCGCAGGAAGGCAGCTACACATCCTATCTGTTCGATAAGGGTCTGGATAAGATACTGAAAAAGGTGGGCGAGGAAGCAACTGAGGTTATTATCGCGGCCAAGGCGGAAGATAAGGCCGAGACGATTTACGAGGTTGCCGATTTGTGCTATCATGTGATGGTGCTGCTGGTGCACTATGGCATTACGTTGGACGAGGTGACGGCGGAGCTTTCCCGGCGGCATATCATTGACCATAAAGTGAAGCAGGAGAGGATGCAGTGAAACCCTTAAGCAACGCCCATACGCACACCAAATACTGCGACGGCGCGAATACCCCGGCGGAAATGGCGGCTGCGGCATATAAGCTTGGTTTTAGTGCGCTTGGCTTTTCCGGTCACAGCTTCTGTCCAGAGGACGGCTTTGGCATGGATACTCCGGCGCTTTTGGCATACCAGCGTGAGGTTGCGGCGCTTAAGATGGAGTATGAGGGGAAAATGCCAATCTTCTGCGGACTTGAGCTTGACAGTATGAGTCCAATGCCGTCGCATGGCGAATTTGATTATCTGATTGGTAGCGTACATAACATCACCACGCCGGAAGGCGAGGTATGGCCAGTAGATATGTCCGCCGAGGTGACAGCTGAGGCGATAAAGGCGAACGGCGGCGATCCTTATGCTTATACGGCGGCATATTTTGCGGCTATGGACGAGATGTTATCCGCCCGGCAGGTGGATATCGTCGGGCATTTTGATTTGGTTTGCAAGTTCAACGCGTCTGGGCGTTTCTTTGACGAGACTGCTCCCGCATACAGAAAATCAGCCGCCCTGGTATTGGAGCGGCATGCCGGAAAATTTGTTTTTGAAATCAATACCGGGGCGATGTGCCGTTACGGTTTGACACGCCCATATCCCGACTATTGGTTGTGGGATATTTTGAAAGCACACCGCACCCCGGTTATTATCGGAACGGACAGTCATGCGGCGGATACGCTTGACTTTCAGTTGGCTGAAATGCGGATGCGGGCGGAGCAGTTCGGCCTCCGCGTGGTGGACATTCTGGATATCTGCGGCTAATTGTTAAGCAGGTAAATGCCGATGTTCAAATAGGCGGCGAAGCAGCACCAGACAAGGTAAGGAACCAACAGCCAGCCTGCCCGGCGGTCGATCCGCCAGAATGCCCGCATGGTCAGGAATACCAGTACTATCAGAGCTAACAGCCAAAAGAACGAGAACAGCCGCCATTCCAGATTGAAGAATGCAATCGGCCAGAGAAAATTAAAAAATAGCTGTACGGCGTAAAGCCCCAGTGACCGTTTGCTTTCATCGCTATTATCCTGCCAGACCAACCATGAAGCTATGCCCATCAACAGATACAATATGGGCCAGACGATGGGAAATATCCATGCTGGCGGCTGAAAAGGCGGCATCAGCAGCGTTTCACTTTGCTGCATCATTGCCGGACTGCTAATTAAGCCGGACACTGCGCCTACAATTTCCGGTATGGCGATGGCAATTATAAGACTTTTCCATTTGTGTTTGTTCATATCAAAACACTTCCTTTTTTCGGCAGGCTTATCCGGCACTATTATATACGGTTTTTGGCGAAATATACCGCCCGAGGAATTGGCAGTGGCGGTCGGCAAAAGCCGCTTTTTTTATGCCTAAAATGCGGGTATGCCAGATGTTTTTATGTAAATAATCGGCATAATTTGCAGGGAATTGACCATATCCGTCGAATAAAAACATGACTATGTGATAAAGTGGTGATATTTTGATGATCGATATGGCAAACGTTTTTAAGACATATGAAGGCGGCAATCTGGCCTTGAAAGACATTAATCTGCACATTGATAATGGTGAGTTTGTGTATCTGACAGGGCAAAGCGGCGCTGGTAAAAGCACGCTGATAAAGCTGTTGTTCCGTGAAATTATGCCTGATTCCGGCCAGATATTTATTGCCGGGCGCAGCATTATCCGTCTGAACAACAAGGAAACCGTAAAGCTTCGCCGCAACACTGGCGTGGTGTTTCAGGATTTCCGTCTGATGGAGAACAAAACAGTGTTTGAGAATGTGGCTTTTGCGTTAAAGGTTCTGGAATATCCGTGGAACGAGGTTCGGGAGATTGTTCCGCAAGTGCTGGAGCGCCTGAAGATCGCTGATAAGGCTGACGCATTTCCGCGTCAACTTTCCGGCGGCGAGCAGCAGCGGGTAGCGTTTGCCCGTGCTGTTATCAACAATCCGCCGATAATCCTTGCGGATGAGCCAACCGGAAACCTTGATCCGGATACCTCCGATGAACTGATGCAGCTTTTTCAGGAGTTCAACGATGAGGGCGCAACGGTCATTATGGCAACGCACGATAAACGCATCGTTAACGAAACCAAAAAGCGTGTGGTGGCGCTCCGCAAGGGCGAGATCATCGCCGACGAGGTTGGGGGGTGGCTGCTGTGAAGCTGACAAGTCTGCGTTATATCCTGCCGGAGCCTTTTATTAGTCTTCGGCGTAACTTTGGCATGACAGTGGCCGCTATAATGACAGTGGTGCTTACGCTTTATTTATGTGGCATTTTTGGTATTTTAGTGGTGAATATTGATCAAAATGCCACAATTATGGAATCTGCGGTGGAAATCAAAGTCTTCATTAAAGATGGCATTAACCAAGAACAGATGGATACGCTTTCAGCGCAGGTGAAGTCAATTCCGGGCGTAGCTTCAGTCAAATATGTTAGCCGTGCCGAGGGATTGGAGCTGATGTCATCCAAATTTGGCTCCAGCGAGGAAATTCTGGCGGCAATTGATACTAATCCGCTGCCCAACTCTTATACTGTCAAAGCGGAAAGTCCGGAACAGGTGCTTTCCATTGTGGATGCAGTAAACAAGCTGGATAATATTCTGGCGGTGCGCTACGGGCAGGGCTCAGTGGAAAAAATGTTCGTATTTATGAATTGGATACGCTCTTTGGGCACCGGTCTGATGGTGCTGCTGGGCTTTTCGGCGGTTATACTAATCTCAATGAATATCCGCTTGTCTGTTGAGGCACGCAAGGAAGAAATTCAGGTGATGAAATACGTTGGTGCCAGCAATTCTTTCATCATCTGGCCGTTCATATTGGAGGGTATGCTGCTTGGCGTTTTGGGAGGCGGCGTGGCCTGCATCTTGGCGCTGATGTCGTACAATGCGATGCTTAATCTACTGCTTAGCAGTTTAAACTTCCTGACATTTACACCGTTTAGGTCAATCGCCTTGCCTCTGGTCGGTGCTATGCTGTTGATTGGGCTGCTGCTGGGTGCTGTCGGCTCCGCTATTGCTGTGCGCAAGCACGTGAATGTGTAAAGGAGGAGCGACATATGCTTAAAAATGCCAAATTTCCCATTATTCTGACTTGCTTTCTGCTGGGGCTGATGCTGTGGCATGGCATGGTTTATGGCACGCCGCAGCAGGCAGAGGCAGATGCGTTAAGCGATTATCAGGAGCAACAGCGGCAGATCGAAAACGAGATCGCGCTGCTGCGACAGAGCCTGAGCGGGCTTAAGGGCGAGCTTTCCAAGCAGCAGACGGCGCTGGCCAACGCCGATATGAAGGTGCAGCAATGTGAGGATACGCTGGCTGCGCTGAACCGCCAGATGTCGGCTGCCAAAAAGGAACTTGAGATCGCCAACACGGAGTTTTCCGCTGCTCAGACGGAGCTGGCGCGCCAGCTTGAGGGTTTTCAGTCGCGTCTTAGGGAAAACTATATTAATGGCGACGTTGGTCTTTTAGACGTGGTTTTCGACGCCACCAGCATGGAGGATTTCCTAACCCGTTCATATTACATGGAGCGCATGTTGCTCTATGACAGCAACATGATTGATGCCATCAACGCGCAGATCGACGTAATCAAGGAGAAGCGCGCCTTGCAAGAGACAAAAATCGCCAATTTGAACACGCTTACTGCCGAGCAGACCAAAATTCTGGCGGAGCTGGAGACTGCACGTTCCGAGCAGAAAGCACTGGTGGACGAGGCACAGGGCGATGTGAACGAAGTTCAGGCCGAGATTAACCAGTGGAAGAAAGATTCCGACGAGATCGCGGCTGCTATCCGTGCCTTGCAGACTCCAAACGGCGGCGTGGGATCGGGTATTTATGCCTGGCCGCTCAGGGGATACAGCACTATTACGTCTAATTATGGCTGGCGCACCTTGCGTGGACAGCGCAACCTGCATACAGGGATTGATATTTCCGCTCCAAAGGGCACTGAGATACACGCGGTGGATGATGGTAAAGTTATCGTGGTGAAAAGCCTGACTTATTCCTATGGCAAATATGTCATTGTTGACCACGGCAACGGAATTTCCAGTCTGTATGCACACATGAGTAGTATCGGCTGTAGCGTGGGCGACAGCGTGAAGCAGGGAGATGTTATCGGATATGTGGGCAGCACCGGCAACAGCACCGGCAATCACCTGCACTTGGAATTCCGCAAGAACGGCAGCGTCGTTTCGCCATGGAATTACGTCTCCAAACCGTAATATGTGGGGCGGGCGGAGCATAAGCTAAAAATAAATCTATGGTAAAGTGTGAAAGCTTACAATGTTAAAGAGTAAATCTCAAATCAGGCGGGCGTTTGTCCTGTTGCTTATACTAGCGGCTCTTATGCTGGGCGCCTGCCAGGCGGCGGAACCGCTTAAACTTCCGGAAAATGCCGAGATTGATGCGGCTGCAGCAGGAGCTTTGGCTGTGGATGCGCTCTCCGCTCAGATAGCGGAACGGCATGATCGTTATGCTATTTATTACACCCCGGAGGAATATGCTGAGCTGTTTCGTTCAGTCAGCGGGTCATATAGCGGTATCGGCGTTTATATCTACCCTGACGAGGCGGGACGGGCGATGGTTTACGGTGTGATGAAAGGTGGCCCTGCCTACGAGGCAGGTGTTTTGCCTGGCGATGTCTTCCTACGCCTGAACGGCGATGATTTAAGCAGTTTGACTTATGATGAAGTGGCTGACAGTCTGCTGGGGTTTGTGGCGGGAACGCAGCTGGAATTGACTTTCCTGCGTCCTGACGATGGCGAGGTGGTCATCAAGCTGAAAACTGCCAAGGTGGAAATACCGACAGTGGAGTCGGTAATGCTGGATGATGAAGTGGGCCTGATTAAAATTTCCAGTTTCAACATGACCACGGGCGAGCAGTTTACCACTGCCTATAATGATTTGGCGGAGCAGGGTATGCAGGGGCTTATCCTTGACTTGCGCGATAACGGCGGTGGTGAAATCAACTCTGCGCTGCAAGTCTGCAATTACTTTGTGCCGGACGGAGAGCCGATGATGTATATTACCGATTCAGACGGCGTGTATTACTATACCTCAAACCGGGCGGCAACGGATCTTCCGGTGGTAATACTGCAGAACGGCCACACTGCCAGCGCATCGGAGGTGGTTATCGGCGCGGCGCATGATTGCGGTATGGCCACCTTGATTGGCGAGACGACTTACGGAAAGGGCATTGTGCAGGATTTACAGCAGCTGGATTCTGGTGCGGGGTTACGTTTTACCTCGGCCAAATACAGTACGGCGCATAAAAACGATATCCATGGCGTGGGTATTGTACCGGATATCGTCTTTCCCATGCCGGAGGACGCGGACAATCTGGCAGCTTACACGATGGAGCCGGAGCAGGATACGCAGCTGGCCAAGGCCGTGGCGGTGCTGGCCGAAAAAATGGTTGCTAAATCAAATGAAAATCAAACTAACTGATAATGGAGGTGTGCCGTGAAGCGCCTTGTTGCAATATGCGCTCTGTTGCTGCTTCTGGCTGGTTGCACTTTGCCGGAATCCAACGAAGCACTACTGGAATTTAATGAAAACGCCGAGTTTGGCGGTCTGCTTCTGGGTATGACTACTGACGCCATGCAGGAAGAGCTGGGCGAGCCAGACGCGGAAAGCCCTATCACTGCGGGCACAGAATATGCCTACCATGCCAGCGATCTTTCCGTCGTGGTGAACGACGAGGGGGTTATACGCCGCTTATCAAGCAAAAATGCGGAGTTTGGCGTGTTTGGCGTCAAGGTGGGCGATGACATTGAGGCGGCAGGTACGGTGCTGGAGGATAACGGCTACATGCGTGATGCGGCTTCTGGTTATCGTTACAACAACAATGAGGTGCAGATAATTCTGCTGACAGTGGACAATGCTACGGTGGTCGGCTTTACGGCCTCATGGCAGGATTGAGTAACAAAAATGAATCGTGAATAATTGCTCCGGGGGCTTGAATGTTCCCGGATTTTTTTTGCGCACCGCGGCTTATCCCACCACATAAGCTGAAACCGTAAAAGGAACAAGAGCCGCGGCGGTTGCTGTGGCAAAAGAGGGTGAGCCTGCTAATGAAAAAAGGAAAGTTGGTGCATATGTTTGCAGGGTGCATGACGTCGCAGGGATATATGTCTTATGCCGAGTGTGATTTGGCTGTGCTAGAGAGGGTTTTTGTTCTGTTGGGGGCTCCTGGCTGCGGCAAAAGCAGTCTGATCAGCCGTGTGGCCGAGAATATGTGTGAACGCGGTTTCGATGTTGAGCTTTGGCAGGGCACAGACGCCAGCGGCGGCGCGGAGGGCGTGGTGATACCAGAGCTTAAAGCGGCGGTGGTTGACGCGGGATTTCAGGAGTATATACGTCCGCAGAACCCCGGCGTGGTGGAGGAAATCTATAATTTGGGCGATTGCTGGGAGCAGGAGACACTTTCTGCTAAACGTGAGGAGATAAAGCGTCTTGGTCAGGAACTTAAACGTGGCTTAAAACGTGAGGCGGGGCTGCTTGCACTTTATCAGCAGGGGCGGGAGAAGCTATATGCTGCCGCAGGTATTTTGTTATCAGAGCAGGAGGTTGAGGATATCTGCACTGCGCTGGCGCGTGAGGTGTTTGCGGTGCGGCACGTGCAAGTGCGCCGATTTTTTGCAGAGGCGTTGACAGCGGGCGGCCTGCAAAGTTGTGCGCAGGAGATTTCCGCCTGCTGTAGCAGGCGATATCTTCTCTCCGGCGACGCCGCGCCGGTACTGGCCCGTCTGGCCGAACAGGCGGCGGAGCTTGGTCACAGCGTAGATATTTATTATAGTTATATCGCTCCGGAGCGTCCGGTACTGCTGATACTGCCGGGGCTTTCGGTAGCGCTGGCCGATGCGGCGCTGGTGGATCTCTCGCCGCTTTATCATGACGAGCTAATTCACCTGGCTTCGTCGGATATGGTAGAAAAGCTGACCGAAGTATTAGAGAGCGGGGAGTTGATAAACGCGCGCGAGGAAGCGTCGAAAGCCGTGAGAGAGGCGGCGGCTAAGAGGGGAGAACTGGCGGCCTGTTATACGGAAGCAATGGATTTCAAACAGGTGGCGGCGTTGGGGAGTCATATTTTGAGCGAGCTTTGGCAGATGGCAGCGGAGCAGGAGCATTAATGCGGTATATTTTAACGGCAGGCAGCATATAGCTTAATTGAAAAAGCGCAGGCAGCCGTTTTGCGTATCTGCGCAGGCTTTAGGAGGTTAGGCTATGAGCAAGCAAACGAAGGATGGCCGATTGGCGGATACTAAGATAACTCTGCCGCTGACTCAGACGGTTTTTTTGCCCAAAACTGCGGTGGGAGTGCGCTATATAGATAAAATCAGAGCCACGGTGTTCATCGACGATCTGCAAAGAAGCGACGATACTGTCTGGCTGCGCGGCTTTTATGAGCTGGATATGGAATATCAGGGTATGGAGGGACGCGGTTTAAACAAATACCGCATTATGCTGCCCCTAAAGGTGCAGACGCCGTCTGGCTGGCTGGGCGGACTGCAATATGAGGCTGCTGATCTGCACGGCACAGTGGCGCGCCCGATGGTGAAAATTCTTTCACCTTATGTGCTTGATTTTTCCGGAACTCTGAATCTGGAATACGTCGGCGATTATCGCTGGCAGGAGGATAGAGCGGCAGCAGTGCCAGCGCCGTCAAACACTCCGGTGCATACACTTTCACCGAAGCGCCGTGTCTGGACGAGCGATATTCCCATGCCGGACGCTGACGCAGTAGATAAGCGCATCGAAAGCAAAATTGACCGTTTCTTTCTTGGGGCTGCGTCAGAGAATCAAGGTGAACCTCGCTTGATACGCTCTGGCAGCGAGCATAGTGAGGCGTATCTGATACGTTCTATCGAGGAAACATCTACGCAGCCACAAATCAAGGTGACGCAGATTGTCAATGCTGCAGCGGAAACTTTGCCGGAACAGGAAGAACAATCCCGTATTCCCGTCTGGCACTTCCCGGAGCCGGATGTGCGTCCGGTGCAGCAGGTGGAATCCCCTGTGGAAAAGCCGGTGGGTATTCCGGTGTATAACCCGGTGGAAAATACTGTGAAAAATACTGTGAAAAATATCGCAGCGCCAGGAGTAGCGGAGCGCACTGCCAATATGGAGCAAATCTATGCGCCCAAGCTGAACAAAAATCGCTTTCGCACACTGCTTACCACGGCAGCACTGGCCAAATTGAAAGCGCGTGGTGAAAGTCTGCAAGCGGCGGTAGAGGCGCAAGCAGCAGAGGATATTGCCGCAGTGAGTGAACCGGTTGTGGTGGTTAAACCGATTGAAGAGGCAGAAGCAACAGAAACGCTAACAGTAGCAGAGGAGGTTGGAGTGTTGACCGAACAGATTGCTATGAATGAAACAGTTGTGGAAAAATCCATGCCGTCGCAAGTGGATGAAGTGAGCGCATCGGTGGAAACTGTAGAAAACCCTATGGCAGAAGTGGAGAAAATGGTGGAAAACGCCGAGGAACCAGCAGTTGCGGAACAAAGCGTTGCAGAACCGGCAGCTAAAGAAGATGTGGATACGGAAACTGAAGTGGAGGCAGCTGATAACGAAGTGGTGTTCACTGCCGAAACTCAGGAGGATGTTGCAGAGACCGAAGTAGGAGTGTCAGCTCCGGCGGAACCTGACGTGCCGGATGTTGAGCTGAAGATGGTCAATGCCAACGGTGTGAGGTTAAAGATGTCGGCAGTGCAGCCTGCCCGTGCCGCTAAAGCTTCGGCACCGGTTGAGGGATGCAAAAAAGCTGGTTCATTCTCTATGCGGTTTTATGTGGTGAAGCCGGGAGATCAGCCTATGAGCATTGCGCTTAAGAATAATATTTCACTGGAAAGTCTGCTGGCCGCCAATCGTATCACTGAGGGCGAACTGACGGCGGGCACGGTGCTGCGTATTCCTGGCTGAGAAAAAACTAATAAAATCTGACAGAAATGGAAATACCTATCCCTGATACTATGAAGGGGTAGGTGTTTTTTATGAATTGGCTGATTTGGTTTTTGCCTTGTCTGGCGGGTATGTTGATGGCGGTGCAGGGTAGTATCAACGGGCAGGTCAGTAAGCTTATCGGCACACTGGAAAGCAATTTTCTGATGCATGCGGTCGGTCTTTTGATTATTTTTCTTCTGCTGTTTGCTGCTGGCGTAGGCGACGGCGATTGGAAGAAGCTGCCGGAGCTACCGTGGTACGGCTATTTAAGCGGACTCATTAACGTCGTTATCATCTACGGCGTGATGGTTTCTATTCCCCGGCTTGGTGCGGCCTCAGCCACCACGGCTATCGTGGCGGGGCAGGTTGCCACTGCTACTATTATCGATTGGCTGGGGCTGTTCGGGCTGGAAAAAACTCAGGTGTCATATGCTCAAATGGCGGGCGTGGCGGTGCTGGCTATTGGCGTTAAGCTGATGCTGGGCAAATAGAAAGCGGCGGCGGGGTTTTAGCCCTGCCGCCGCTTTGCGCCCAAGATTTGCGGGCGTCCTTTATTCATACTGGTTAGCGAATCTGCTCGGTCTGAGCTGCGTTGTTGATAGCAGCGGTCTGACCCTGAGCGATAGCCTGTTCAGCAAAGGCTACCATTTTGCGGGTCATGTTGCCGCCAACATAACCGTTCTGACGAGAGGTCAGCTGACCCTTGTCAATCTGTTCGTAGTTGTTGATGCCCAATTCGTTGGCAACTTCAGTCTTAAACTGATTCAGGACTGCCTTGTTTTCCATTGTTGTCACCTCCTTGACTGGTTGATCGCCGTTTGAAAAGCATAGCTCAGCTTGTCTGCAAAAGCACAGCCAGCGTGCTTCAAGCGGCTGCTTTTGGTTGATGAATGTTTCCGTTTCAAAAGCATTCATAGTATTGTACCTAAGCCGGGTGAATATGCCTGATTTTGTCTGGCAATATTTTGTTAGTTTGGTAATGTTCTCACACGCCCTGCATATATTCCGCAAAACTGCCATCTGACGCGCCTGGGTGCAGTGCCCTGGTGATCCCGGCGGCAATAATCAGCGAGGCCAGTGGTACCAGCTCGTCCGCTTCCTTTGGCGTCATCACCAGATTATGCTCAAACGGCGAGAGCATTTGCTCCGCCACCTGCTCTGGCAGATCAGCACGGTTAACGTCAAGTTCCATCAGGCAGAGAGAAGCGCTTTCACGGATTATCGACTGCGCTTGCACCACGGTGGGTATACCCACGGCCAGAACTGGCACGCCAAGATATTCCCGGTTAATAGCTCTGCGGTGGTTCTGCACGCCGGAACCGGGGCGGATACCTGTGTCGCATATCTGAATACTGCTCATCACTCCGCCAATACTTCTGGCTGCCAGAGCGTCGATTACCACCAGCGCCGCTGGATCGATCTCTCCGGCCACTCCCTTGATGAGAGCCGCTGTTTCTACCCCAGTGTTGCCGACTACTCCTGGTGTAATGGCTGCCACTGGGCGTATCTCTGATGCAAATTCTCGACGGAAGAAGTGATTGGTCGGTTGGATATGCGAGATGACCCTTGGGCCGATAGCGTCCGCCGTTGTTTGGAAATTGCCCAGACCTGCCAAAAGTATCGGACGTGCGTCGCCTGCTTCAAAACGGGGAAGCATTTTGGCTAAAACTTTGGCAATCTCGGCGGAAGCCGGTTCGATCAGGCTGGCCGCATCCGCCTCGTGGATTCCTGGCAGCTCAATGGTGATATAATGTCCTATATCGCGCCCTAGCGTTTTGGCTCCCTGTTTGTTCAATATTTCAATGGTTACGGTTTTGCCGCATTTAAACTCGCGTTCACTATGACGAACCCCTTCGAGTTCAACATCGCCATCGCCTTTCAGAAGACTGTGCGCTTCTATCGCCATATCCAGCGAGCGTGCTTCTGCCAGCAGTCTGGCATTGTAATTTTTTTGCATGGTTTGCTTTGCCGGCCTCCCATCAGCCGCTTCCGGGCGTTTTGCCAAAAAAATTGTGCGAAAAAACACTGTTTGGCAGGAAGAAGCCGCGGGCGGCGCGAATTTATTATAACAGGTTTATTTTTGCTGATAAGCCGCCGATTTATTCTGCTGGGAGGTGAGTTGATGGAAATTCGTTGCGCGCTTTGCGGTAAAAAAATGGAAATCAACAAGATGGACAAAAATTTCGAGGCGGTGCGCGAGGGCAAAAAACCTGTCATCATCTGCCCTGCCTGTCAGAGATCCGCCGTTTACGAGGCTAAAAAGCAGGTTGAAAGAATTTAAGCCGAACGCCGTAACATAACAGAAATCCGCCCAACACACTGGGCGGATTTCTGTTTATTTGGGAGAGGAAGATTATCCTTTGGTGGATAATCATTCATATTTTGTGCCCAAAACGTTCACTTATACCTCTTTGCTAAATATTTATATTTTACAAATACCTTCTTGATGTGCTATACTATTTATGTATGATTATGCCGAAACGGCGGGGCGGAGGTTTTGCCATGCGTATAGTTTCCGGCGCTGCTCATGGCAAAACGCTGCTGGCGCCTAAAGGTATGAATACCAGGCCGACGACGGAGCGCGTGCGCGAAGCCATTTTCAGCGCACTTGCGCCCTATATAGAAGGGGCAAAAGTGCTGGACGCTTTTGCTGGCAGCGGGGCGCTTGGGCTGGAGGCTTTATCCCGCGGCGCTGCTGCCGCTGTTTTTATCGAAAAAGACCGCCGGGCACTGGATGTTTTGCGTAAAAACATTTTCGCTTGCGGCTTTAATCAGCCGGCGCAGGTGTTGGCGGGTGATACGAACCATGTGATGCAAACGCTTTCCGGCTTTGATATTGTGCTGCTGGATCCACCCTATAACCGGGGGCTGATCACAAAAATCGAGCCGCAACTGCTCTCGATGGGATTCTTAAACGAGGGCGCTCTGGTAATGTTGGAGACATCCTCCAAAGAGCCGGAATTGTTCACGGACGGGCGTTGGCAGCTTTACAAAAGCCGGGTATACGGCGATACGGCGATTTATTATTATGGTATCGGTTG
This sequence comes from Candidatus Avidehalobacter gallistercoris, assembly GCA_018715045.1. Taxonomy (GTDB): domain Bacteria; phylum Bacillota; class Dehalobacteriia; order UBA4068; family UBA4997; genus Avidehalobacter; species Avidehalobacter gallistercoris. Next base: position 27,793 of record DVMH01000009.1, on the reverse strand, counting down.
AAGTGAGGCTTTACGGCTTCTTTGACATATAGTTTGTGATATACAGTTTGGAAACGCTTACAGGAGGTATCTTATTATGGATTTTGAAAGAAATGACAGCTTGAGTGAAGGCAACATTAGTACTATTTTGGAAGAATTGGTCGAGTACATTGACAAAAGCTCTCGTGTGCCGCTGACCGGCAAAGTGATGGTGGACGGCAATTATATTTTGGAAATTGTCGATAAAATCAATGCTAAATTGCCGGAGGAAATGAAACAGGCCAAACAGGTGCTGGATCAGAGCGATAAAATTCTGGAGAGCATTGAAGCCCGTGGCAAGAGTATGCTGGACGAAGCCCGCGCCGAGGCTGAGCGTATAGTGCAGGAGACGGAAATCGTCAAAATGGCGCAACAGGAGGCTGAAAAGATCGTACAGGAGGCTACCGAATACGGCGAGAACATGGTCAACAAATACAACGAGCAGGCCAACCAGATGATTGACGACGCCGAAGCCTATGTTGACAGCTTGCTGACTCATTTAGAAGCCAATTTGGACAAAGTGGCAGCAGCTCTAAAAAGCACCCGGGCCAACTTTGAGCAGAATCAGCAGCCGGACGCGGAGGATTGATCCCTGCGGCACAGACAAAACGCTATAGCCAGTAATATGCCTAAGCCGATAAACGCGGGCAGTAGCATTAACCCTGGCAGCAGCAGCCATTCCGGTAACGCCACTCCGGAAAATGTGCTGCCCGGCAGTTCCATGTAGTCTTGCAGCAAAAGCAGCAGCAGAGGTGCGCTCAAAGAGTGAATGATGCGGCACGGCAAGTAATATTTTAGCGATAGTTTCTCATTGCTGCAAACACCGGCAATCTGTGCATGAATGGACAGACCACTCCAGCCGAGTATTATCGCAGCAGCCAAAACTTTGGCAAACAGTTCGGCGTTGGCTTCGCTTAGCGTCTGTATTCCCAGTGTCATCTCAAAAAAACCTTCGCTTAAGCCGGGCAGTAGGCTTTCCGGCAGGCCAAACAGTCTGCAAAGCGGCAAAAGAGCCATTTGCAGCAGACCGAGCAGACCGGAAATCCTGAGCGTCAGCAATAACAGGCTGAAGCACAGCATAAAAGCGCCGATCATTCCGATATTACTGAGCGCTTTCATCGAACTTTCCTTTAAGATCAAGCTGAACGGCTGGCGCGGCGCTTCTTTAAGCGCTAGCAGCCCCTGGCGTAATAACGCGCCGCGTGTAACACGGGGCAGGGGCGTTTGCGCCTGTTTTTCAGCAAAAAAGCGTAGCAAAAGTCCCAGCGTCAGATTGACGGGATACTGTACCAGGGCCAGCCAAAGGCCTGCTGCCGGGGCTTCCAGCAGGGCGGCTACAGTGATCAGAAGATAAAGTGGACCCGCGTTATTGCAAAAAGCCAGTACACGCTCGCCCTCGTTTTTGGTCAGCAGGTGTTGTCTTCTGAGTTCCGCAGCTATTGCGCCTCCCGTGGGCGATCCGGAAAAAAAGCCAAGCAACAGCGATAGCGATGCTGCACCCGGCAGCCGGAACAAGGGCTGCATCACAGGCGCAAGCCAAACGCTTAGGGCGCGTATCAGCCCAAGGCGGCTTAAAAGCTCACTGGCGATAAAAAATGGCAGCAGGGCTGGCAGCACCTTGCTCCACCAGCTGTTGAGGGTTCCCTGCGCGGCCGAGAGCGCTGCCTGCGGCTCCAGCAGTATGGCTAAAAGTGTTGCCATAACGAGCAAAATATAAAAAATATTCATACATTTGCCGCCTTAAAATAATGAAAGTTATCATAAACATATATTGGCCGGGAATGGCGAATATGCCGCCGGGCTTGAGAATTTTTGCCGAGCCGCGCGGTCATGCTGCGGGCGGGAAGGGAGATCGCAATGTTAATACTGGTCTTAAATTCCGGTAGCTCCTCATTAAAATACCAACTTTTCAATACCAACACTGAAAGGGCAGTGGCCAAAGGTGTGGTGGAAAAGATTAGTATGCCTGACGCTTTTGTGGAGCACACCGTATATCACGATATGGAAACCAGCCTTGGTATTGAGCACCGCAAGAAGACAGATACCATTGAGCGCCCTATACAGAACCACAATGAGGCGTTGACTATGGTGACCACATTGCTTACGCATCCTGACCTCGGCGTTATCCATGATTTGAGCGAGATCAGCGCGGTAGGGCACCGTATTGTCCACGGCGGTGACTGCTTCAGCGAGGCTGTGGAGATAACGCCGGAAATTTTGCAAAAGTTGGAGGAATTAAGCGATCTGGCTCCGTTGCATAATCCGCCGGCGCTGGAAGGTGTGCGTGCTTGTCAAAAGGAAATCCCGGGCGTTCCCAATGTGGCTGTTTTTGACACGGCATTTCATCAGACGATGGCGCCGGAAGCTTATATGTATCCCTTAAGCTATGAAATGTACGAAAAATACAATGTGCGGCGCTATGGTTTCCATGGTACGTCGCACCGTTACGTCTGCAATCAGGTGATAGAATTGCTTGGCAAGCCGCGTGAGGAGACCCGCATTATCACCTGTCACATGGGCAACGGTATCAGCCTGACAGCTATCAAGGGCGGTAAGGTGGTCGATACATCAATGGGCTTTACGCCGTTGGAGGGCATTATGATGGGCACTCGCTGCGGCACGATCGATCCTTCCTGTGTCACCTTTCTGATGCAGAAAGAGGGCTGGGATTTTACTCAGATCAGCGATTATCTGAACAAAAAATGCGGTCTGCTCGGTATCTCCGGTATCAGCAGCGATATGCGTGATATCAGAAAAGCCATGGGCAACGGCCACAAGCGCAGCAAGTTGGCTGTAGATATGCTTTATCACCAAATGATCAAGCTGATTGGCGGCTATGTCATGCTGCTGGAGGGGGTGGATGCGATAGTATTCACCGCCGGCATGGGCGAAAATGATGCGGAAATGCGCAAAGCTATCTGCAAACGGCTAGCGTATATTGGCGTGGAACTGGATTGGACCATCAACAGTGCGGAAGGCGATTTCCGCCTGATATCAACGCCGGAATCAAAGGTTAAGGTGTTTGTTATCCACACCAACGAGGAATTAATGATTGCCCGCGATACCCGGGAAGTCGTTTTACATAACAATTTGCTATAAACATGGCGGGTCGGCAGAAGTGCCGGCCTTAATTTTTTTGTGAATAAATGACCATATTTGGTTATTTATTATTGACAGACAGCGTCGCTTCCTGTATAATAACAGCTATGTTAATCAACGTAACAAAAATTAAAAGTACTGCGGAAAAGCTGGAAGCTTTATCTGTTATGGAAACGATTGACGCCGCTGGCTATGGTTATGGCGAACTGGTGTTGACCGCACCTGTAGAGTTTCGTGGCACGATCGAGCACGCCATGCCGTATTTTCATCTGAATGGCGAGATGACGGCGGAACTGGAGCTGGTTTGTGCACGGTGTCTGACATCTTTTCGGCAGAGTTTCACAGTTTCGGTGGATGAGGCTTTCACCAACCGTGAGGAGGCTCGTTCTGAGGACGACGAGGTCAGCTTTTTCACCGGGGACGAGCTTGATATCACCCCTGCGCTATTGAAAGCGCTGTTTCTGGAAATTCCCATGCACCCACTTTGTCAGTCGGACTGCCGTGGGCTTTGTCCAGGCTGCGGCACTGATTTGAACAAAAGTGATTGCGTCTGTAAACATGACGACGTTGATTGGCGTCTGGAAAAGTTAAAAACGCTTTTTACTGCGATGAATGATGATGAGGAGGTGTAAATAATGGGTGTACCGAAGAATAAAACTTCCAAGGCGAATCGCCGTATGAATCGTGCCGGTCGTTACGCTGATTTTGCCGCGAACGCTGTGTCACTGTGTCCGCAATGCGGCGCGCTGAAGCTGCCGCACCACGCTTGCCCGGAATGTGGCTATTATAAGGGCCGTCCGGTGAAGCAGGTCAAGGCGGAAAAGGTAGATAACACTGAAGCTGCCAAGGCTTAATAAGCAGAAAAAGGCATATAGCGTAAGCCTCTTATCCAACCGTGGGTAGGAGGCTTTTTTCTGCCTGTGATTCATTCTTTTGTTTCTTTTCGCACTGATTAATTGAGAAAGTTTTATCAATACCTCGTCAAAAACTTTCTAAGTTTTCAGGTAATATTAAAAAATTTTGCCTGGCATGGCATTTATGCGTTGTAAAGTGGTAATGGTTGTGATAGAATATCAACAAAGCCGTCGGCAGGAGACATAGCGTATAGTATATTTGAGGTGAAAATTTTGCAGACGATTATTTTGCATAAAGCTAAATATGCGGCGTTTCTGGCCGTGGTGTGTGCGTTGGTGCTGGCAGCACTGTGGGGCGCTGGTAGCTGTTGGACGATTTACGGCTTGGATACCGCTGTGGAAGAGGCTCCGCTCAATATCCCGCTGGTGCCGGAATATTACACGGACAAGGATTATGGCGCGGTGGTGCTGATGTATCATCATATCGTGGAGGATGATGATTTTGCTACGGGGCAGTACGAGGGCAACAATGCGATCATTTCGCTCGGTCAGTTTGAGGAAGAAATGGCTTACCTCGCGGCGCACGGATATCAGACTTTTACCATGTCGGAGGCGGCAGGTATGCTTTATAACGCGCTGCCTTTCCCGGAAAAATCGGTGATTATCACGTTTGACGACGGTTATGAGAGCAATTATCTGCTGGCTTATCCGTTGCTGAAAAAGTATGAGCTTAAGGCGACGGTAGCGGCAGTGGTGGTATCCACCGTACAGGTCGAGTCAGGTGCAGACCAGAATATTCCGCACCTGACTTTTGCCCAAATGCAGGAAATGCAGGATTCTGGTCTGGTAGAGATCGGCAGCCACAGTTATAACGGTCACGGCATGATTGTCACAAACGCGAACGGCAGCCAGGACAAATTCTTTGTTTCCCGTATGTATTTGCCAGAGGAAGGGCGCAAAGAGACTGCCGCCGAATATATTGAGCGTATAACGCAGGATTTGCGGCGTTCAAAAGACATTTTGGAGGGGCAGTTGGGCGCCCCGGTCAATTATTTTGCTTATCCCTATGGTGTGGTGGACAGTAACGTGGTGAACGCTTTGAACCAGAACAATTTTCTGGTGGCGGTGACTACTGCAAGCGGTACTATCAACAAGAACAGTGATCCTTTCCGGTTGAACAGGCGCAACGTTGATCAGAATATCAGCTTGAGTCAGTTTGCCGCGTTGCTTAATACGTAATAAACCAGGCTATCAGGGTACTATTATAAGGAGGAAATTGTTTTGACAGTTAGAATTGCGGTCGATGCTATGGGCGGAGATTTGGCGCCTGACGCGCTGGTGCAGGGCTCGATCAAAGCAGCCGCGGCGTATAGTGATGTGCAGATAATTCTGGTGGGTCAGCGGGAAAAGCTGCCTGCCGAAAGCACGCTGCCACTGAATGTGGTGATTGAGGAAGCTGCCAGCGTGATGGCGATGGACGAATCGGTGGAAAACCTGCGCAAAAAGCGCGACAGCTCTATCTGGGTTGCTACAAAAATGGTTAAGGAAGGGCGCGCGGATGCGGTTATCTCAGCTGGCAGCACGGGGGCGCAGATGGCGGCGGCTTTGCTGTTGCTGGGGCGTATACCTGGCATAACACGTCCTGGTATCTGTACCGTTTTTCCCACGCTTAAGGGCGGTTCGGTACTTTTTGATATCGGCGCTAATCTGGAGCTGGAGCCGGAGCAGTATCTGCAATTTGCACTGCTGGGCAAGGTGGCAGCGGAAATGTTGCTCTCCCGTGAGAACCCGACTGTTGGTCTTTTGAATAACGGCACCGAAGAGCATAAGGGAACAGATAAGCTGGTGGCGGCTCACCAATTACTGAAACAATCCAGGCTGAACTTCATCGGCAACTATGAGGCGCGGGAAATTATGAGCGGTAACTGCGATGTTATCGTTACAGATGGCTTTACCGGCAACGCTGTGCTGAAAACCTCCGAGGGGCTGGCGCGGACGCTGCTCTCGCTGCTAAAGCAGGAACTGACTGCTGGCGTTATGCGCAAAATTGGTGCGGCCTTGGTTATGCCGGGTCTGAAGAATCTGAAAGAAATGCTGGATTATAAGAAAATTGGCGGCGCTCCCCTCTTGGGTGTTAACGGTATAAGTGTGGTCTGCCATGGCAGCTCCGACGCTGAAACTATCAAGAGTGCTGTGGCTCAGACTCTTAAGCTATATAACAGTAATTTTGTTGAACAGCTGCGCAAACAGGCAGCGGATTTTTTTAATGAATAAACGTTTGGAGGAGGCAGAATTATGGACACTTTGGAAATGCTGCGGCAGGCTATTACCAAGGAGCTTGGGCGCGATTTGGGCGATATCACGTCGGGTACCAGTTTTGAGGATATGGCGCTGGATTCGCTGGAGGTTGTGCAGATGATTATGGCTATCGAAGAAGCGTTTGATATTGAGATTGACGATGAGGACGTGGACGGACTGAAAACTGTGGGTGAACTGTTGGAATATATAGAGGAAAAGACCAAATAAAAGCCTTTATCGGCAGTTGGCGAGGCGAACTAATTGGATACCATAGAGTATAACAAAGATCGGGTGGCAGCATTGCCGTTGTTGGCAAAAAAACTGGGATGGCAGGGCGACACAACTCTTTTGCAGCAGGCGTTGACTCATCCCACATATTTTGAGGGTCAGCGGAGCGAGGGCGACCAGGATAACCAGCGCCTGGAGTTTTTGGGCGATTCAATACTTGGCTTTATCGTGGCGCGTGAGCTTTTCAAACGCAACCCTGGCGCAGACGAAGGTTACCTTAGCAAGACTCGGGCGGCGCTGGTCTGCGAGGGTTCGTTGGCCGATTTGGCTCGCGATCTTGACTTGGGCGCTTATATCATTATGGGCAAGGGCAGCCTGAAAAACGGTGAACAGAACCGTAACTCTATTCTGGCTGACGCTTTTGAAGCGGTGACTGGGGCAATATATCTGGCTCAGGGGCTTAAGCCGGTGGAGGATTTTCTGCTTACCCGCTTCACGCCGGAACTTGAGGCCAAGGTAGGCGACCGTTACGAGGACTATAAGGGGCTTATTCAAATGCTGGTGCAGACGTTGGACGAGCGGCACGTTTCCTATCCATTGTTGGCTGCGGAGGGTCCTTCGCACCAGCGCACGTTCACTGTGGCGTTGGTTTATTGCGGCAAAACACTGGCTAAGGCGTCCGGCCCCAGCAAAAAGGAGGCCGAGCAGCGGGCGGCGCGGTTGGCTTGGCAGCGGCGTGAGGAATGGTTGCCTAAAGTTGGCAGATAGGTCTAAAAACAGGAAAGAGGTGGATTATGTCGGAAGCAAGAAGGCATATTCTGCCTTTTTTTATACCCCATTTGGGTTGTCCTAACCAGTGCATTTTCTGCGAGCAGCACAAAATAGCCGGGCAAAATCTGCCTCCCACGCCAGGGCAGGTTGCCGAAATACTTTCCCGGCTTGCCCCACAGGCATCGTCTAAGCCGGAAGTGGCTTTTTACGGCGGCAGTTTTACAGCGATACCCAGAGATATGCAAATAAGCTATCTGTCTGCGGCCAAACAGGCTTTCGCCGCAGGGCGTATTAGCGGTATCCGTCTTTCTACCCGGCCAGATGCGGTGGATGAGTCGGAGCTGGAACTGTTGCGTGAATATGGTGTGGGAACAGTGGAGCTGGGCGTCCAATCGATGACGGACGAGGTGTTAAGCTTAGCGCGGCGGGGACATACGGCATCGGATTCACTGGCGGCAGTGAAAAGGCTTAAAGCGTGGGGCTTTGTCTGCGGGATACAGCTGATGCCTGGGCTGCCGGGTGAAACAGCAACCGGTGCAGTTCAGGGGGCGGCTCAAATTCTGTCTCTTAAGCCTGATTTATTGCGTATCTATCCTATGGTGGTGGTGGCAGGCACTGAATGTGAACGTATGTACCGCATGGGAGATTTTCTGCCGCTATCGCTGGAGGAGGCGGTACGAATCTGCCTTAACATTACATTGCTGGCGGAGGCAGCGGGTACAACGGTTATTCGCACAGGGCTTCAGCCGACGGAGGATCTCGCACGAGAGGTGGTGGCGGGACCTTATCATCCAGCGTTCGGTGCGCTGGTGCAGGAACTGCGTTGGCGGCATAAGCTGCTTTATGCTCTGCAAAGGCTGCCGCAGGCGGTGGAATGCTTTGTAAATCGGCGAGACATTGCAGCTTTGGTGGGATACCGGCGACAGAATTTGGCTTATTATAAGCCGGGGCTGCGCATCCGGGGAGCAGAGCTTGCTCCGGGTGCGCTGAGGCTTCTTGCGTCGGACGGCAGTGATTTTGTGCTGACTGAGATGGCATTTCGGAAATTTTGGCTGTCAGGGCTTGCTGGGGCGGACGCTTGCGTTTTGCCGCCCGATTTGATAAAATAAACTGATAAGCGATAATTTTCAGCAGTGCGGATGCCGATTGGGGTTTTTATATGTATTTGAAAAGTATCGAGCTGGCTGGTTTCAAGTCTTTTAACGAGCGTACGGTGGTGAAACTGAACGATGGCATTTCCTGTATTGTGGGGCCAAACGGCAGCGGCAAATCCAACATTGCAGACGCGGTGCGCTGGGTGTTGGGCGAGCAGAGTGCCCGCGTTTTGCGCGGCAATAAGATGGAAGATGTTATATTTGCCGGAACTGATAAGCTTAAGTCTCTCGGCATGGCGGAAGTTGTGCTGAATATTGACAATTCTGACGGGGCCTTGCCAGTGGAGTTCAGTGAGGTCACAGTATGTCGCCGGGCGTATCGAAGCGGCGAGAGCGAATATCTGCTGAACGGGCAGGTCTGCAGGCTTACGGATATCCGCGAGCTTTTTATGGACAGCGGTATCAGCAGCAATTCTCTGGCGTTGATCGGGCAGGGGCGGATTCAGCAGGTGGTGGATATGAGACCGGACGAACGGCGGCAGCTTCTGGAGGAAGCCGCAGGCATTGTCAAATACCGTACCCGCAAGCGCACCGCCGAACGGAAACTAACTGACACTGAAGAGAATCTGACCCGCATTTGGGATATTATCAGCGGACTGGCGGACAGGCTTGAGCCGCTTGCAGCGCAGAGCGCCAAGGCGGAGGAATTCTTAAGCCTGAAAGAGCTGGCGGACGGCCGTGAGATCAACCTGTTGCTGCAAAATCTGGCCGAGAATAAGGAAAATCTGGCTAAGGTAGCGGCAGAACTTGCGGAAAAACGTGATTGTAACGAGGCGAGCGAGGCGGCGAGGCTAAAAGCCGAATCGGCGCTGGCCGAAATACGGCTGGCTGCAGATCAGGCTGAGGAAAATCTCACAGCAGCCAGACAGAAGCTTTTTGAGCTTAAATCGGCACGAGAGCAGGCTCATGCTGAGGGAGATCTGTTGCGGGAGAAGCTGCATACTGCCGAAAGCGGCATTAATCGCTTGCAAAATGAATTAGAGATGCTTTTGACTCGCGATGATGGCTTTGTGGCAGAAGTTAACCGTCTGAACAACGACAAGGATTTGGCAGCGGTGGAACTGGCCGCGTTGGAGCAGACTATCGCGGGGCTGGAGTCTGATTTTGCTGATAGACGTGAGCGTTTGGAGGAATTGACTGCCGAGCGCGAGGAAGTGCGGCAGGAGATTTTTGATAATGCCAGCCAGCTGGTCAACACAAAGAACGAGCTGGTTTTTCTTACCAGGGCAGAGAAAGAAAATGCGGCGGCAGCAACCGGTATGCAGCATGAAAAGAAGGCTATCGAAGACGGCAGCCTGGCATATGAGCAGCAAATTGCCGCTATGCAGGCTGAAATTGACAAGGTTTCCGCCCTGCGGGAGCAGGCAAAAGCTGATTTGGCCGTAGAAAGCGACCGGCTTGACGCGTTGGAAAAGCGTCTGGTAGCTGCAGGTGAGGAGGGCGTGGCAATACGCCTGAAGCTGAACAGTGAGGAATCCAGGCTTAAGGTTTTAAGCGAAATGGCCGATAACAAAAGCGGATTTTATCCCGGAGTGCGCTCCATTTTGCGGGCGGTGGAGCAGGGCGTTAAAGGAGTTGCTGGTGTTTCAGGCGTTGTACTGGATCTGATCGAATCTGACATGAAGTACAGCGCGGCGCTGGAAGCCGCTGCTGGGGCAAATCTGCAAAATATCGTGGTAGCTAACGACCAGGCCGCACGCGATTGTGTGGCTTATTTGAAGCGCGAAAAACTGGGTCGGGCTACATTTTTGCCGCTGGACAATCTTCGTTTACGTCAGAAGCCGGAAGTAGATAAGGCTCTTTCTTACTCCGGTGTTATCGGCCGCTGCTCTGAGGTTATCCGTTGCGACGAGGCGGTGCGCCCCGCAATTGATTTTATTTTTGCTAACATTTTGCTGGTGGACGATTTAGACACTGCAACGGCGGTGGCTCGAGAGTTTAAGCAGCAGTTGCGTATTGTGACGCTGGCGGGCGACACGATTGCTCCCGGCGGTTCTATTACCGGCGGCAGCCGTCAGAAGAACACCGGCGACCTTTTGCAGAAAAAAAATCAACTGTCTGAACTGAAAAAGAATGTTGCTAATCTGAAAGCGGCGGGCGAACAGCAGCAGCGAGAGATAGCGGAGCTTGAGAAAGAATGCGCTGCGCTGCAATCTAAACGTGAAGTATTGCAGACCAGGGAGCGCGAATACGAGTTGAGCTATCTTGACAAGGTCAAAGATATCGGCCACTTGCGGGATGGCCGTGCTGATAAGGGCGCGCAGCTGGAGAGATTAGAACGCAGTCTGGCGGAAAATGCTCGTGAACAGGAGCGTCTGACCAAGCGGAAGGCTGAATTGGCAGAGGAGATTGCAAACTGGGATAAATTGAGTCAAAAGGCCAATGCCGCGCTCAGTGATCTGCAAGCCAGGGAGCAGGTAGCTTCGGCGGATTTGGAGCAGGCGCGTACAGTGCTGGAACAGTCGCGTCTGACAGAGCTTACCAAGCGCCAGAACTATCAGACACTTTTGGCCGAGGTGCAGCGTTTAACCTCTGCTAAGAGCAATTTGTTTGAGGAACAGGCGGCTAAGCAGCAGGCGCAGGCAGCTCTTAAGCAAGAGGCAGCCGTGTTGACTGAGAAACTGCGTGGGAAGCAAGTGGACGAGCAGCGTTTGGCGGCAGAAATTGCGGCAGCAGAGGATAGGCTGATCGGGCAGACTAACGACTGCGCAGTGCTGAAACAGCAGTGCGAGGATTTGCAGCAGGAGGCTGCGGAACAGGCAAAAGCCACTGCGGCGTCCACCCAGGAGATACACCTGCTGGAGGTGCGCGAAGCGCGCTTGCAGACCGAAGAAGATGCACATAGCCAGAAGCTTTTAGAGGGCTTTAATTTGAGCTTTGAGGCAGCATTGCCGTATCTGGACGCATCCGTTTCCCGCATGGAGTTGGCGCGTAGTGTGAAAGAACTGCGTGGGCGCATTGCAGCTCTGGGCAGCGTAAATATAGAGGCAATTGAAGAATATAAGAAGGTACGTGAGCGGCATGAGTTTCTTATGGTGCAGCGGGAAGATTTGCTCGCTGCTCGTGAGTCGCTGAACGGCATTATCCGTGAGATGGACATGATCATGAGCAAGCGTTTCAATGAGACGTTCGGACAGGTGAACGAGCATTTTGCCCAAACTTTTCACCAGCTTTTCGGCGGCGGAACTGCACAGTTGCGGCTTATTGAACCGGACGACGTACTGCAAAGCGGCGTAGAAATGATGGTGCAGCCGCCCGGCAAAAAGCTGATCAACTACAACCTGCTTTCCGGCGGTGAAAAATCGCTGATCGGCGTAGCGCTGGTGCTGGCAATATTTCAGGTGAAGCCCAGCCCGTTCTGTATTTTGGATGAGGTGGACGCGGCACTGGATGAAGCCAATGTGGATCGCTTTGCCGAATATATCAAGGCGTTTAAGGATAAAACTCAGTTTGTGGTAGTGACGCACCGGCAGGGCACGATGGAGGCGGCGGATCGCCTTTGGGGCGTGACTATGGAGAAAAATGGCATATCGCGGTTGGTTTCGGTGAAGCTATCCGATGATATGCAGCAATATATTTCCTGACAGGGGGTTGGCGATATGGGTTTTTTTGATAAGCTTAAACAAGGTCTGGCCAAAACGCGTGACGATTTCAATAGCAAAATGGCTTCTGTTTTTTCGCTGGGGCGCAAAATTGACGAGGATTTTTACGAGGATTTGGAGGAAACTCTGATACAGGCGGATGTCGGCGTGCAGACCTCCATTGAACTGACTGAGCGCCTTCGCGTCCGTGAGAAGAAAGAGCATATCCATGATGTGGCGGAATTGCGGCTGGCGCTTCAGGATGAGATCGTAAAAATCCTTAAAGGCTCGGAGGATGGTGAAAACAAGAATCGTTTTCTGTTGAAAGGCGGGCGTCTGAACATCATTCTGGTGGTGGGCGTGAACGGCGCCGGTAAGACGACAACTATCGGCAAGATGGCTAATTATTATCACATGATCGGCCATAAGGTGCTTTTGGCAGCCGCCGATACTTTCCGCGCTGCAGCTATCGAACAGCTTTGTGCATGGGGTGAGCGCGCCGGGGTCGATGTTATCCGGCAGGCCGGTGGTTCTGATCCTGGGGCGGTCGTATTTGACGCATGCCGTGCCGCGGTTTCCCGCAGCTGCAATATACTTATTGTTGATACGGCTGGCCGCCTGCAAAATAAGACCAATCTGATGGAGGAACTGAAAAAAATCAATCGTATTATCGAGCGTGAAGCGCCGGACGCTAATGTGGAGGTGTTGCTGGTTCTGGATGCGGGTACTGGTCAGAACGCTATCAGTCAGGCTAAGCTGTTCGGCGAGGTGGTGCCGCTTTCTGGCATTATACTCACTAAACTGGACGGTACAGCCAAGGGCGGCGTGGTTATCGGTATCACTAATGAGCTGAACCTGCCGGTCAAAATGATTGGTGTTGGGGAGGGTATTGAGGATCTGCGCGAGTTTGTGGCCTCAGATTTTGCCGCAGCGCTTTTTGCGGACGATAACTCCGAGGCCAGCAATTACGATGTTGTGTCTAACAGGGATGGTGATTAATATGCTGGGTTTGATTGCCGGAACGGGCTTTTATAACTGGGAAGCGCTGGAAAACCAGCAGGAAAAGCAGGTGTATACGCCGTATGGCACAGCCACCGTGTTTGTTGGTGAGGTGGCGGCTCCTGCGGGGCGCAAGCCGGTTGTTTTTTTGCCGCGTCATGCTAAAAACCACACAATTCCGCCGCATAAGATTAACTATCGCGCCAACATCTGGGCGCTACAAAGTTTGGGCGTGGACAAAATCATCGCGGTGAACGCCGTAGGCTCGCTGCTTAAAGAAGTTCCGCCGGGCAGCATTGTGCTGGTGGATGATTTTCTCGATTTCACCTATGGCCGTGAGCATACGTTCTTTACCGGGGGCGAAGCAGGGCTTCAGCATACCGATATGACCAATTGCTATGACAGGAACTGGCAGGAGGTTATCGCTGCAGCGGCAGATAAAGCTGGGGTGCCGCTGGTGAAAGATGGAATTTATGTCTGTGTGCAGGGGCCGCGTTTTGAGACCCGCGCCGAGATTCGCGCTTATGCCAAACTTGGCGGCACAGTTTCCGGCATGACAGGAGTGCCGGAAGTTACGCTGGCTAATGAACTGGGCTTGAAATATGGCTCACTGGCGCTGGTGACTAACTTCTGTTGCGGGCTGGCTTCCGCTGTATCAGACGACGAGGTGCGTGCGGTGATGGCACAAAATACCGCACAGCTGGCCAAAATTTTGTTGCAACTGGTTTGTGCTTATTAAACACCATAACGAAAAAGAACGGGGCAGCCGAATGGCTGCTCCGTTTTTTAGTGATATTCAGCAGACTTTTGGCATATGTTTTAGCAGTTTGGTTTATTGACATTTACATTTTAGGAATTTGGAGCGTGTTGACATATGACGGAACAAACAAACGCGGCGAATATTGTGTTAATCGGTATGATGGGTGTTGGCAAAACAGCGGTAGGAAGGTTGCTGGCCGAGGAGCTGCAATATGAATTTGTGGATTTGGACGCGGAGCTGGAAGCTATATGTGGCTTGAAGCTCAGTGAGATATACCGCCGTTATGGCAAAATCCGCTTTTATGCAGAGCAGGAACTGCTTTTGGCCAAGCAATGTGGTAAATCCGGATTGGTCATCGCGGCTGGCGGTGCGCTTATTCCTAGCGACAGAGAAGTTGAGCTTTGGAGGGAACTGGGGGTGGTTATCTGGCTTTCCGCCGGGGCGGAAACGATACTGCGACGTATGCGGCGGAAGCAGAATCGGCTTTTTCTGCCCAAGCAGGCCACTGTGGACGATGTGCAGCGTATCTTGAACGAGCGCGCGCCGCAGTATCATGAGAGCGCTGCTTTGGCGGTAAACCTCGATAATTATACATTGGAGCAAGCTGTGGGCAAAATTGCCGCCTTTTGCCGTAAAAATCAGGTATTTTAGGCCTAAAACACTTGTCTTGGCCGCAAAATTATCAGTTTATTCGGAGCAAACGCTTGACAAGCTGTCTGTGAGATTATACAATGTATATGTAGTCGTAGAAATTTCAGCAATTTTTATGGCTTTTAGAATATATCATTACATTTTCCTGGCTGGCGCTTGGTGTTGTCATTTCGCTGTATGCGTTCGGCTTACTTTACGGATATTTTTGCGGCCTGTACTTTGCAGGCTTCACTATATTTGGTTGTTTGCGTAACAGAACAATGCTTGGACGGTTGTGTGGGCTTAATTTATGCTCTGCGCGCCGAAATTGCTCCTGCCTGTGCTATGCCAAAATGTAAGTTTATTCTAAAAGCTCGGAGTTTTCCGGGCTATTTTTTTGTAACTTTTACATTGACACATTTTGTGAAACGAGGAGGTGAAAAATTTTGGAGGACGTTATAATTAACGTGGTGCTGCTGGTAGCTGGCCTGCTGATCGGTTATTTTGCCGGTTCGGTTATTTACCGCAAGCTTTCCGAGGCTAAGTTGGGCTCGGCTAAAGACACAGCAGAAAAGCTGCTGGACGACGCTGCTAAAGAGGCGGAATCCTTAAAAAAAGAGGCCATGCTGGAGGCCAAGGACGAGATCTTTAAAATGCGCAACGACGCCGAACGCGAGCAGAAATCGCGTCGGCACGAGCTGAATCAGATGGAACAGCGTCTGTTGCAAAAGGAAGATTCTCTGGACAAAAAGCTGGAGGGTATTGAACGTAAAGAAAGCAGGCTTCAAGCTAAGGATAGCGAGCTGGACGCTATGCGCAATAAGCTTGCGGATATGGAGCAGCAGCAGATGGCTGAGCTGGAGCGTATCTCCGGTTTGACTGCTGAGCAGGCGAAGGAAAAACTGTTAGCCGACGTCAATAAAGAGGTTCAGGTTGATATGGCTGCCATGATCCGTGAGATGGAAGCCGAGGCCAAGGATCAAGGCGAGGCCAAAGCCAGAGAAATTATTACCGAGGCTATTCAGCGGGTAGCTGCTGACCATGTGGCCGAAAGCACCGTGTCAGTGGTGGCTCTTCCTAACGATGAGATGAAAGGCCGTATCATTGGGCGCGAGGGTCGCAATATCCGCACGCTTGAGAATTTGACGGGTATCGACCTGATCATTGACGATACTCCTGAGGCCGTAATCCTTTCCGGCTTCGATCCGGTGCGCCGCGAGATTGCCCGTATCGCTTTAGGCAAGCTGATTGTAGACGGACGTATTCATCCTGCGCGCATTGAAGAAATGGTAGAAAAGGCTAAAAAAGAGGTCGAGCAAAAAATACGCCAGGAGGGTGAACAGGCAGTTCTGGAAACCAACGTTCACGGCCTGCACCCGGAAATCGTAAAACTGCTAGGCCGTTTGCATTACCGTACCAGCTATGGCCAGAACGTGTTGAAGCACTCGATCGAGGTTTCACATTTGGCAGGTGTGATGGCAGCGGAGTTAGGCGTGGACGTGGCGCTGGCAAAACGCGCCGGTTTGCTGCATGATATCGGCAAGGCGCTGGATCACGAGGTGGAAGGACCTCACGTTGAAATTGGTGCGGATATTGCAAAAAAATACCGCGAGAGCAAACAGGTCGTTCATTGTATTCTGGCTCATCACGGCGACGTGGAGGCCGAATCAGTGGAGGCTGCGCTTGTGCAGGCGGCGGATGCCATTTCGGCGGCTCGTCCAGGCGCTCGGCGCGATACGCTGGAATCCTACATCAAGCGCATGGAGAAGCTGGAATCCATTGCCAACGATTTTGAGGGCGTGGAGAGTGCGTATGCAATTCAAGCTGGACGTGAGTTGCGTATCATGTTGAAGCCGGATAAGGTTTCGGAGAATCGGGCAGAGGTCATGGTACGCGAGATTGCCAAGCGTATTGAGGCCGAGCTTGATTATCCCGGCCAAATCAAGGTAGTGTTGATCCGTGAAACTAGGGTTACCGATTATGCCAAGTAAACTATAGGTAAATTAAAAGAGCGTCTGCAAAAGGCAGCAACTCATAAGGAAATATTACAAAAACTTATGATTTATGCCAGGTAAACGAAAAAACAAAAAATGCTATGCAAAAGGTTCGCCGATTGCATAGCATTTTTTATGTTGGCAAAATATTAGGATTCGATTTTTTAGCGTTTCAACGGAACGCGCAGCCATCGCCGCAGGCGATGATCTCAGGGGTTTGGGGGCGCAAGACGTCCGGTGGACGTCTGCCCTGCGCAGACCGAAGCGGAGCGGAGAACGTCACCAACAAGCATTTTAGGCAGGAATACCGGCAACGGTTTCCTGCCTAAAATACGCAATCTTACGGAAGATTGCATTGCTTGCCGATATATTTCTCGAAAGATAAGCGATAACTTATTTAGTTAGCTTGGCATTGATTTAGGACATTTATCATTTAATAAAAAATTAAAGTATAAAGTATTTATTTTTCTCGGAGCTGGTCTCTGTATTTTTTGGGGGACATACCATGATGCTCCCGAAAAACTTTCCCGAAATAGCTCGCGCTGCTAAAGCCGCATGAAATAGAAATATCTAACAGGGTTCTGTCTGTGCTTGCAAGCAGTATGGTGGCTATGGATAGTCGATATTCTGTAAGATATTCAATCGGTTTTTTCCTTAAAACAGTCTGAAAACAGCGAAAAACCTCGGTTCTGCTGATAGCGGCTGTTCTTGCCATATCGTCTGCGCTGATGCGCTCACCATAATGTGCATGAATAAAAGTCATAATCTTTTGTAAGCGCTTAGTCTGAGTACTTTTTGAAATAGGTGTGAGCAGATTTTTGTTTGCACTTATTTGCTCTACCAATAAGCGGAATATTTTACAAACAGCTTCCATGCAGCGAAGTTCGTATGTTTGTTCTGTCCTGTTTATTTCATATAACTCTTTTAGGCCGGACAAAATGGCAGCGTTGGACGGATTGCTTTGTGCAAAAACCAAACATTCCGTCCCCGATTCCAGTATAGGGTAAATATTCTGATGATAAATGGTACGAAAAGATTCTGTATTAAAAAAATTAGTCGGCAAGATGATGCCTGCCATCACTGTACCCGGTTCGAGTCCTTTGACACTGTGAAAGCATGCGGCATTCAGGAAAATACCATCGCCTACGGAGATTTTATGTACTGACAATTGCTCGTGTTCATTATAAATCGTGTATTCTACAACGCCTTGCAAAACAAGTCCAAACTCAAATTCGTCATGCCAATGACAACCCCATTCTCTGTGCAAATAATCGTCGAAATGGTCGCTGCAAACAGCAAGCGCAAGAGAGTCGCTGTCATATAATATATTTTCCCGAAAATTTTCCGCAATTTGAAGCGTCTTATACTCCATGAGTTACCTCCTTCTGTGAAAATGGAACGATTTTTACAAAAATATGTACTATTCTCTCTTTGGTTCGCTCAATATCGGTATTATAATCATATTATGCGCAAATGTCAACAAAAGGAGGAGGTACGTTATGAACAAAGTCATTACCATCAGCAGGGAATTTGGAAGCGGAGGCCGGGAGCTGGGAATGCTTATCGCCCAGCGGCTGCAGATCCCATTTTACGATAAAGAGCTGATTTCCCTTGCTGCTCAGGATAATACCCTGTCGGCTGAAGTAATTGAACAATATGAGGAACATTTGCAATTAAATACACTTTGGAGCGCAGGACAAAATCTGCTCCCATTTTATCAGCAGCCCATTACGGATCAGATTTATTTTAGGCAATGTGAAACGATCCGGAACCTGGCGGCAAAAGGCTCTTGTGTCATTGTAGGGCGCTGTGCTGACAAGGTGCTGGAGGAAGCACTCCATATTTTTGTCTATGCGGATCAGCGAGCGAGAGTAGAGCGCAAGATCCAACAGGGAGTTAACGGCCCTGCGCAAGAGGTGGAACATCAAATCAAGGAAACCGATCAAAAGCGAAGCCGCTATTATGAGCATTATACAGATTCCAAGTGGGGATCTATGAGAAACTACCATCTCTGCATCGACACCACATACAATTCTTTGGAAAGCTGCGCCGATGCTGTGGCTGTCTTTGCAGAACATTTCAGGAGGTAAATAGGATGGATTTGCTGAAAAGCCCAATCAAGAAATTATACAGGAGTTATTTGGTTCCGTCATTATCCGCAGCAGTTGTAACTTCTGTCTATGGGTTTGTGGATACGATTGCCATTGGACAGGGTGTGGGGCCGGACGGGGCTGCGGCTCTGGCCATTGCGCAGCCGATTTTTGGAGTTGTCTCATTTTTCGGTTTGCTTTGCGGTATCGGTGGCAGTGTATATTTAGGTAAGGCCCGCGGCAAGCAGAAAATGGAGAAATCAAATGCGTATTTCTTCGCTTCGCTATGCCTTGCCGTTGCTTTAACGCTGATTGCATGGATCACCTTTACTGTATTTTCGACCCCAATCTATACATTTTTTGGCGCTACCCCCCGATTGATGCCCTATGTGCAGGATTATACAAACTGCATTGTCTGGACTATGCCATTTTTCATTCTGTCAGCGTATCTTTCCTGCATAGTACGCAGTGATGGCTCCCCCAATCGAGTGATGGCAGCAGTGGTGATTGGCGGCGTATTCAATATTTTTGGCGACTGGTTCTTTGTATTCCCTATGAATTGGGGAATGACAGGCGCAGCATTGGCTACCGTACTTGGTACTGTGTTGCAATTTATTATACTGTGCAGCCACTTTTTTACAAAAAATTGCCAGCTTCGGATTGTAAGACCATTCCGTATATTGAAAGCATTTCGCAATGTATTGTTTGCTGGTATCAGCTCCAGCGCCATCGCCATTTCCTTTATTATACTGACAGTTATTCTCAACAAACAGGTGCTTGTCTATGGCGGGGAATCGGCCCTGGCGGTTTTTGGCGTTGTCATTTCGTTCTCCTCATTGTTCCAGAACCTGTTTGCAGGCGTGGGGCAGGCGATACAACCGATTGTTTCAACGAACTTTGGAGCCGGCTTAAAGCTGCGCATCCATGAGATTAGAAACCGTTCCATTTTCACCGCCTTGCTTATGGGAATTGGCTTTGCTTTTGTAGGCGTGGCCTTCCCAATACAGATTACAAAGCTGTTTATCGCGGTAACCCCGGAAATTATAGAAATCGCCCCCGGCATCCTCCGGGTTTACTTCCTTTCCTTCCTCCTAATGGGCATCAATTTCCAGGCGATTTATTATTTGCAATCGGTTTTGATGACAAAGCAGGCCACCATTTTGGCTTTGCTCCGTGGCTTGATTGTCAGTGGAATATTCGTCTATACACTTCCATTGATATGGGGTGTCAGCGGCATATGGTGGGCAATGGTGATTGCAGAAGTCGTGTCGGTTGTTGCTGCATTGGTATTCTCGAAGCGTGCAGACAATTTGCCCTCCATGCAATGATGAAATTTATGAAAAGAGAGGTATTTTACAATGAATAGACCTTATATCACTTGTTATATGCTGAACTCACTGGACGGAAAGATCATCGGGGAATATTTCAATACAGAACGAGGTCGCGAATACATCGCCAAATATGAGCAGTTTCATGACAGGATGGACGCAAAAGCCTGTATGTTTGGGCGGGTTACTTTTATGGATTGGCCCTGGCAATTAGCCCCAGGAAACAAGGCGGAGCTTCCAGAAAATGTCCCCCCTATCGACCGGACGGACTATGTAGCGGATGTGAAGGCGGATAAATACTGCATCGCCATCGATCAGTCGGGGAAGCTGGCGTGGGGAGCGAATGTGATGCTTCGCGGTTCATCCGACATTTACACGAACCGGGTGGGCGACCATATCATTTCTGTCCTGACGGAAAAAGTTTCTGATGCCTACCTGCAATACCTCCGGAACATGAAAGTTTCCTATATCTTCGGCGGTAAGGAGACGCTGGATTTCAAGCTGGTGGTTGAAAAACTGTATGCCCTATTTGGGATCGACCATCTGCTCTTGGAAGGGGGCGGACATCTGAACGGCACTTTCATCAGGGAGGGGCTGGTAGATGAGTACACTGTGCTACTGGTTGCCACAGTGGACGGCGGTTCCCCGAACGAGCCGACCAAGACCTCTTTCGAGGCGAGTCTAAATCAAGAGGCGATGGTTCCGGTTGATTTTACCGTGAAAGAGGTAGAAAAGATTGACAACACCGGCCTGCTGATAACATTTACCAAAAATAAATAAGCGACAATTTGCAAAGGAGAGGATTTTATGAAACGTATTTTAGTGATACAAGGTGGCGGAAGACCAAACGGAAACACGGTCCAGCTTATCGCTGCTTTCGTGGAGGGAGCTGAAAGCGCCGGACATCAGACAGAAGTTATATCGCTTCTCAAAAATGAGGTAAAGGACTGCCTGGGCTGTAATGCCTGCCGGTATGGGAAACCCTGTGTACAAAAGGACGCTTTCAATGAAATGATTCCTAAAATCAAAGCAGCCGATTTGGTTGTGTTTGCTTCACCGCTGTATTACTGGACATTTTCAGCCCGTCTGAAAGCCTTTATCGACCGCTTTTATTGTATGGCGGAGGAATGTGAGCCTTTGTTGGGAAGGTATGAATCCTATCCTGTCAAAGACAGCGTCCTTTTGATGACAGCGGCGGATAACTTTTTTTGGACCTTTGAGCAGGCGGTGTCCTACTATCAATTTTCATTGGTAAACTACATAGGCTTCCACGACCGGGGAATGATTCTTGCCGGGGGCTGCGGGGATACCAACGGAACAGGCAGGATCAAAGAAACGGAATGGCATGAAAAGGCGTTTGCGTTTGGAAAAAATATCTATCCCAACGAGTAATATGGCTAAAAAGCTCAAAATAGAGAAGCATTGCATTTGACAATCGTTAGGTGGTGGTAATATGGGAAATTAGCTGTATTGGATATATCTGAAACCGGTGTACAGATTGGTGAAAAATTAACCCTCCTGCTTAACGAAAAGCAACAAAAAGAGCTTGCTCAATATCTTCTTGAGGATATAGTATCAACTGTTGATGCAGGTGCAAATTCAGCAAAGCATAACTGGCAGCAGGATAGTCCTCTCACAGAAATACGGGAAGGCGATTTATACCTCTGCCTGGAACAACGGCTTGTAAAAGTCCGTGAACAGGAAATTTTTTTGACTGCAAAAGAGTTTGATATATTGTTTTTACTTGCCAGCAATCCGAAACGAGTGTTTACCTATGCCCTTATCATGGATTTCGTCTGGAACGAGGACTATACCTACTATTCCCGGAAAGCAATTACCAACCATGTGAGCAATCTGCGCAAAAAATTAAAGATACGGCCGGACGATCCCAGCTATATTAAAAACGTTACCGGAATCGGATATAAATTTGCATGACCATAGATTCACACCATAGAACAAAACCTGTGGTGTGAATTTTTTTATATTTTTTCTGGATAGACGGCAACTTTTTCCTAAAATATGAACTGAATAATGGGGGATTTGTGGGCTGCCCTTTTCTGACAAGAAAATTGTGAAATTTTTGTGAATTTTTCAAAATACTCCCTTAATTTTGCCCGAAAAATGTCCTGTATAGTGAAGGGATATTTTTTGACGGTCAGGAGGTGAAGTATATTAAAAATAAAATATGGGGCATGGATTACAGGCAGTACCGCAGGGCAAGGAAATTAGTCCATATGTGCTGCAATTATGACAACGGAAACTGCATCTTGCTGGATGACGGGGAGGAATGCGTCTGTGTTCAGAGCATTTCCTATTCACTTTTATGCAGATGGTTTCGGATTGCGGTTCTTCCACTGGACAAGCCTTTAGAGGCAGCCCTGTTACACAGGGACAGTATGAAGCGGTGTGTTGTCTGTGGTCAGCCGTTTCTCCCAGGTTCCAACCGGGCGAAATACTGCAAGCCATGTGCGTCAAAGGTGCACCGGAAGCAGAAGAATGCCAGCAACCGCAAAAGAAGGCTCCTATGCGGACAATTAGGAGTGAAAAATCCTTGATATTGCTAGCTGTTTCAACGCTTGTCAGTGGGTAGTCAGTATAAATCCCTTCTATGCCCGAAAAGCTGGCCTGAAACTGTCCGCAGAGGCAATTTCACCTATCCGGGATTTTCCCGATTAGGTACCTATCTGTTTCTCTTATAGTTCATGTATCCTTGCGTTCCCGCCCAAACGGGGTTATCCTGTCCTGGAATTTCAGAGACTAGAAAAGCGGACGCTCTGTACGGCCCCAAAACTGTCTTTCCGGCAGTGGGTATTCCGACCCTTTGGAGAACCGGAAATTAGACGGAAATCAAAGAGAAATAAGTAAATGATAAAATAGTCAATATCAATCCAATCAATCAGGATGGATTGATGGAAAGGAAAATGTATGCAGAACAATATTTTTATCCCTTACAAAGCGGACTCAGCAGTGCCGCCTTATCTGCCGTTTCCACGATTTTTAATTCCATTGGATTTATCCAATGACGCCAAGGTGCTTTATGCCCTGCTTTTTGACCGGGCAGGCATTTCAAAGGAGAATGGCTTTATAGAAGCAGACAGAACTGTGCGGCTGTATTTTACCGTACAAGAAGCAAAGGAAAAGCTGCGCCGTAGCCGTCAGGTAACAACCCGCGCATTTCAGGAATTAGAGCGCAGTGGCTTGATTGTCCGCAGGAAACAGGGGCTTGGCAGACCGGCGGTAATTACGCTGAGGATTCCTGCCGGAAAGGAGGACTGACTAAATGGCAGAGAAAAAAGATTTAAGTACACTTCCGCAGTTTCTAAAACCGGAAGTGGCGGAACGTGTGGCAGAGCATTTCAAAGACGGCGCGTTTGAATTTGATTTTGATACCGGGGAACATATCGCCGTGGAGGGCAACACGGTTTACCATGTCATTCCCCATTATGCCGGTGACGGCGCGGAAAGCGTGCTGGACAAGCTGCGACGGATGATTGCAAAAAATATGGAGGAAATATAAATGCGGGAAGCTGAAAAAGCAGGAAGAATACGTTATAATACAGGCAACCGTTTACCTGGCTGTTATCCCTTTTACGGGAGGAAAGGAGCTACTTATGAATCAGCAGCCAGATAAAATTACAGCTTTATATTGCCGTTTAAGTCAGGATGATGCCCTTGACGGGGAATCCAACAGCATTACCAACCAAAAGGCTCTGCTCTCCAAGTATGCAGCGGAACACGGCTTCCGCAACACTATGTTTTTTGTGGACGACGGATTCTCAGGAACGAATTTTCAACGACCTGGATTTCAGGAAATGATGAAATATGTGGAGGACTATTCCGTGTCTACCCTGATTGTCAAAGACCTGTCCCGGCTCGGCAGGGAGTATTCCTATATGGGGCGTTTGCAGGATTTCATTTTCCCGGCTTACGATGTCCGTTTTATCGCAATCAATGACGATGTGGACAGCGCCAAAGGGGAAAATGATTTCGCCGTTTTCAAAAATGTGTTCAATGATTATTACGCAAAGGACACCAGCAAGAAAATAAGGGCGGTTGTCAAAATGCGGGGAGAAGCCGGAGAACACCTTGCCAGCAATCCGCCTTATGGATATGTCAAAGACCCGCAGGACAAGAAGAAATGGATTGTGGATGAAGAAGCGGCTAAGGTGGTGCGGCGTATCTTTGATCTGTGCATTGCAGGGAAAGGGCCGATGCAGATTGCAAAAATATTGACAAATGAAAAGGTACTGACTGTTACCGCCTACCATGCAAAACAGAAAGGCTGGACAATGCCGGAGCATTTGTATCACTGGTGTGCAAAATCGGTTTCCGGTATTTTGGAACGGCGGGAATATACCGGCTGTACCGTCAACTTCAAGACCTATACCAAATCCCTGAAATTTAAGAAACGGCTGCAAAATCCAAAAGAAAACCAGCGGATATTTGAGGGAACACAGCCGGCAATCATTGAGCACGGACAATGGGAACGGGTACAGATTCTCCGGGAAAATAAACGCAGACCGACCAAAACCGGCAAGACAAGTATGTTCTCCGGCCTTGTCCGTTGTGCTGACTGCGGAGCTAAGCTCTACTATTGTACCTGCAACAGCTACAAAGATGATTCGCAAGACCATTTCCTCTGTTCCAATTACAAGAGCAATACCGGTTCCTGCCGGATTCATTATATCCGTGAAATCACATTGTATAAACGGGTGCTGGAATGTGTTCAACGGACGCTGACTTATGTTCGTGTATTTAAAGATGACTTTACACAGGAAATGCTGATGCAGGATGAAGCCAGCCGGAAAGCGGAACTGACGCAGAAACGAAAAGCCCTCTCCGGTGCACAGAAGCGTATGGAGGACTTGGATAAAATCATTCAGCGCCTTTATGAAGATAATGTATTGGGAAAACTGAGCGACCTCCGTTTCCAGAAGTTATCAGCACAGTATGAGACAGAGCAGGCAGAAATCCGACAGCTTTCCGAGACACTGGAGCGGGAAATCCAAGAAGAAGCTAAACAGGTTTCTGATGTGGGGCGTTTCTTACAGCTCGCAGAACGGTATTCCGATATACAGGAACTTGACGCCGTGACAGTCAACGAACTGATTGAAAAAATCGTCATACACAGCCCGGAGAAAATCGACGGGAGAAAACATGTGACGATTGAGATTTATTTTACTTATGTAGGCAAGATTCGGATTCCGCTTCAGAAACCGGAACTGCCTGCAAGTACGGAAAAACCGGCGTGATTTCCACCACGCCGGTTCTGCCGGGAAATTTCATTTACTTCCTTATGGGCCTCCGCCGAAGCAGGCGCTCTTTTTGTATGTGCTTTTTTGTTTTACAAGTTCTTGATCGCTTTGTCGAACAGCTCTTCTGATTCCTTATCCGGCCAGATAAGGCTGACGATGATAATTGAGAGAGCAGAGAAGATAAAGCCGGGAAGCAGGGCATAAATACCTGTGTTGCCACCAAAGATAAGCCACAGAATAACGGTGGAGCCACCCACCAAG
Organism: Candidatus Avidehalobacter gallistercoris; assembly: GCA_018715045.1. Classification (GTDB taxonomy): domain Bacteria; phylum Bacillota; class Dehalobacteriia; order UBA4068; family UBA4997; genus Avidehalobacter; species Avidehalobacter gallistercoris. The sequence goes on along the minus strand of DVMH01000009.1, from coordinate 2,473 downwards.
ATACCGGTGACCGCGCCTTTTAGGCTTGTCTTACGCCAGAACAGCGAGAGCAGCATAATAGCGGAAAAAGCTCCGCCCAAGCCTGCCCAGCCGTTAGAAACCAGCCCCATAATGCTGTTGTTCGGGTCAATGGCGATAGCCAGTGCCAGAATCGCGATCATTAGCACGGACACACGGCTGATCCACAGTAGCTTTTTGTCTGGAATTTTTTTGTTGAAGCTCTTGACCAAATCGTTGGAGATAGAAGACGCACTGACCAGCAACTGGCTGTCGGCTGTGGACATGGTGGCCGAAAGTACCGCCGCCAGCAGCCAGCCTGCGAACACGCTGGGGAAGATATAATCAATAGCAACAAGAAAGATCGATTCGGCGTCAGCATCGGTGAAAGGCAGGCCGAATTTAGTGACAAACGCCCGCCCCAGAATACCGATGCAGATGGCCGCGCCTAACGTTATCAGTACCCAGCCGGTGGCTATAATACGCGAATATTTCAGCTCTTTTGGGTCTTTGATAGCCATAAAACGCACAATGATGTGCGGCATACCGAAATAACCCAAGCCCCAGGCCAGATTGGAAAGGATGGATTTCCAATCCATGCCGCTGGTGCTGCCGGAAAGTTTCAGATAGGTGTCGCCGCCGCTTTCCAGCAGAGGGGCAATATCGCCCCAGTTTGCGCCCAACATAATGAACATTGTCACTGGAACTATAACCATTGCAAAAAACATCAACATGCCTTGGATAAAATCTGTCCAGCAGACGGCCAGGAAGCCGCCGGCGAATGTGTAGATTAAAATCAGCAGCCAGCCGATGAGCAGCGCCACCATATAGGACATATTGAACACAGTAGAGAACAGTTTTGCGCCGGCAACGATTGCGGAGGCCGTATAAATCAGGAAGAAAATGGTGATAAATATGGCCGTGACCGTTTTAAGCAAGTTCTTGTTATCGTGGAAACGGTTACTTAAATATTCCGGCATCGTAAGAGCATTATCCAGCGATTCTGAGAATATACGCAGGCGATAAGCGATGAACCGCCAGTTCAGATATGTGCCGATGGCAAGTCCTATGGCAATCCATGCTTCGCATAAGCCGCCAACATAAAGCGCACCTGGCAGCCCCATCAGCAACCAGCCACTCATATCAGAAGCCTGCGCGGAAAGGGCTGTTGTCCATTTACCCAAGCCCCTGTCGCCCAATATGTATTCGGCCATGGTTGACGATTTGCTGTAGGAATAAAATCCCACCGCCAGCAGAATGGCCAGATACACAACGATACAGCCCAATACAACAAAATCCATAATTTTTCCTCCCAATAATCCCAATAAACAGTGTGAATAAAAATAATTATATAATAATGTTAAGTCTTTTGCAAGCATTAAAAAATTCTGTTCAGTCAGAAAAAATTTCAGATAAAAGCAGAAAAATAACCAGATTTTCTTTGATATGAAAAGGCTGCTATTTGTTGACAATTAAAGGTAAGTGGTATATAATAAATTCTGGTAATGGTAATTTGGAGTTTTTATGTGGCGGCAGCGGTAAAAGGCAGCCAAAGCAGAGAATTCCGGTATGTTTTCAGGCATATCTATTACCGCCGTTGATTACAATCCATGCAATATCATGGCGTATTAGCGCGGCGATTTATTAAACCCGGCAGGTATGGCGTTCACTTGGGCAGCCGCCCTCTTATGGTGCCGACATAAGAGAGACGGTGTTCAGTCATGTGCAGTCGGTGTTGATAATGTCGCTCACAATATGGTTTGAGTGCAACGCGTCACCGCGGTCTTTTAGCGGCAGGCGTGGCTGTTGCGTGGATAGTATATGAACAATAAATTTACAGAAAGGAAGTTAAACATGGAAAAAGAAAAAAACACAACGTTGCCTGCAGTTTCTTTCGATGAGTTCAAAGTTCCTACTTATGAAGAATGGAAAGAAGCCGCAATCGCTGCCTTAAAGGGCGCTCCCTTCGATAAGAAGATGTACACCAAAACTTACGAAGGCATCACCCTGCAGCCCATCTATACTCTGGCTGACACCGAAAATAACGCTATGGCTCAGACCATGCCTGGCGCCGATGAATATGTCAGAGGTACCAATGCGGGAGGTTATTTGACCAATCCTTGGAAGATCGCTCAGGGCCTGGATGTTGTTGATCCCGCTGAGTTCAACAAGCTGGCCAAGTTCGAATTGGAAAAAGGCGCTAATGCGGTAACTGTTCAGCTGGACAAAGCTACAAAGCAGGGTAAGGCGTTTGACGCTGAAGCCTGTGGCCGTGGTCTGTCTTTGCAGGACGCTGCTGACGTTAAGACTGCTTTTGACGGTATTGACGCTCCGCTGTTTGTGGCTGCCGGCGCTTCCGCTAAGCCCCTGCTGGGTCTGTTCGAGGAAGCTGGTGTGACTCCCACCGGCGTTGTTGGTGCTGACCCGGTTGGCGCTCTGCTGGCCGATGGCGAGCTGCCCTGCTCTATGGAAGAGT
>DVMH01000008.1 GCA_018715045.1 Candidatus Avidehalobacter gallistercoris | reverse complement strand
AAATTTTTCCTTACAAAATTTTTTTACTATAGTTTTAAAGTTTTAACACTTGTTATGTATTTGAGTCTGGCTATGCCCGCTTGGGCGGCAGAGGAAGCTAATGATGTTGAAATTAACAATTATTCTAACCTGACTATTTCAGAAAATACAATTAATCTAATTTGCCAAAACGCTAAAGAAGCCATTAAAGAAGAAAGAACAAATAAAATCAATACTCCATCATCAAGAAGTGTTGACAATGAAAGGACATATACATATTATACAAACGACGAAAACTATATTTATGTGTATGAAGAAGCTAATGGTCTGAAATCTACGATGACAATTTATGACGCGCCAAAGGATTCAGAAATAGAAATATTTATGGTAGAGCAATTACTTAATAATTTGCAAAATAGTATTATGCCTATGGGATTATTTGACCCTGGAATTGGAGGCAAGCAAACAATCACTAAAACTGGCAGCGCGGGAAGCTATTTCACAACCAAAGTTACATTACCCACAACATCACAGGTAAGCGACCCTAATTATGCTTATATTTATGGCAGTTTTTCAAAAAGTAATGACTATGAAGCCGATTTTGGAATGTTATACTCAAATACTAACGGACCTGACAAGCAACAATATGCGTGGAGAATCTATGCTAATCTTGTAAGATATATACCTAATGGTAACAATAGCTATTGGCAAAAATTATCAATGGAACTAACAGATAAGGCAGCATCATATAGAAATGGTTACAAACCAGGTACAGATGTTAATATGAGCATTTGGTATAATAATAACAAAAAAACAAAACTTGTCTTAGAAGGTACAACAATTTGTCCTACACATGAAGGCACTGAACTTAAAGACACTCAAAATACAAGTATTTATGAATCAAGTGCATTGTGGAATATTCCAAGTATTGATTACTTTAAGGTATGTGCAACTATAACAAGTGGCAAAACAGGAAAAAACTATGCTATTTTTGATAATATTAAAGTTGATAATGTGCCTGTCACTAGTGCTTCCTATTATCCAAATCCCAGTAAAGAAAAGGCTAATGTAACCAGAACCAGTAATACGGTAATTATAAATGTTAATTCAAGCATTTATTAAAAGTTTAAATATTGTGCGAGAAGATTTTTTTCTTCTCGCACAATATGTTATAATTTCAAGGAGATAATATGATTAAGCGATTATTTGCCATCATTTTGTTTGCTATTATATTCAGCCATGCCTATTTAACAATAACACTAGCAGCTAATATACCAATATATCTAAACGGTCAGCAACAAGATATTAATGCATTGTTCGATAATGGGCGAACAATGCTGCCAATCCAAAGCTGCGCGGAGATGTTTGGTATGTCTGTTGATTATCATTCTAAAGGAGCAGAAATTGCTATAATGTCTTGCAACGCAGAAAGATATGAATTACATATTGGCAGTGATGAAATTATTTGCAGCAACAATAGCGAGGTTGTTGCAAAAATGGACAGGCCGCCGCTGGTTAGGAATGAAACCGTTTATCTGCCGATTAGCTTTTTGAAAGATATATTTTACATAGAAGTTGAATGGAATAGCACAGACAGGGCAATTTATATTATTGCTGAACCATTGGTTATTAAAAATAATAGTTTATTATTATATCGCGGAAATGATAAAACGGTTGATTTACAGGATTTGAATATTAACACTATTGGTAATAGTGCTTTTTGGAATAAGCAGATAAATGAAATTGTTTTACCTGATGTTTTAGAGAGAATAGAGTTTGGCGCATTTTATGGTAATGATTTCAGCAGTATTATTATCCCTGAAAATGTTAGGGAAATAGAGGATTGGGCATTTTGTAATTGTCTGTCATTAAAATATATTGAAATACCCCCAAATGTTACCAAAATAGGCAGCCAAGCATTTATCAGCGAAGATGACGAACTAATATATGACACTAAATTTCCCAATCAAAAATATACCAATAATATAGTTATTGGCTGCTATGCTGGAAGTGCTGCCGAACAATTTGCCAAGGCGCATAAAATGCCTTATAAGCTATTAGAATAAAGCAATTATACCAACAAAAGCTCTTTAACATCACTTGTCAAAATAAACAATCTCGCCGGAACACACAGGCGCAATTTGGTAAAAAAATCAAAAAAATTTCGCAAAAGTTCTTGATTTTTTTGTGAAGAAAAGAATGACGTCTATCGGAAAAACAGGTTTTAATGGTAGTAATATCGATTGTACGGATACTTATTATTCATCGGAGCGGTTCTTATGTTTCAATTTATAAATAAGAATATTATTATATGCAAACTTTTTGCTACCCTTATGCTGGCCTTCTTGATAATGTTAACGCCGCTTACGGCAACAGCAGCCGCAACGCCAACTAAACTGATGTTAAACGGCTTGGATATAACCGCCGAGCTTCATCCTCAAACCATTAACGACCACATCTACCTGCCGCTGCGTGCGCTTACCGAGAAAATGGGAGCCTATGTAAGTTATGCTGATCAAACAGTACATTTAACTTATAACGACATTGTAATAACTCTGCAGTTGGGGTCAAAAATGGCAACAATAACCTATCCCGAAAAAACGCAGAAAAATATTGTGTTGAATACCCCCGCGTATCTTTGGCGCAACACAACCTATGTGCCGCTGCGCTTTCTGGCAGAAACAATACCGGGCTGGCAAATTGATTATGACACATCGCAAAAAACCGTTAACCTTGATTATGCCGTTGGCAGTCAAATAGAAATTGACGGCAAAAAGCTCTGTTATATGACTACGGAAAATGGTTTTGGAATGTCACGCTACCGCTATCTTTATATTGATATTGCCCCCATATACGACGCCTTAAGCTCCGGCAAAATCAGAGAGGTTACCGAACCACAAACCGAATACGGCGCAACTTTTACCGTCTATGATTATTACGCCTTAACCGATATTCTCTATTTCTATCAAAAAGTGCCCACATCAAATGATATAACTGCCGATAAAGCACTATTCTGCTACGAGCTGTATCATATGTATGAGGGCATACCCGAATTTGGCAAGGATAGCCGCAATTTGCTGCACGCTGTTAATGCCAATAAATGGTATGTATTTAATGAAAAAGAATACCGTGCGGCACTTAACAGGGCAACAAGTCATTTAATATTTTCATCAGCGGCATAACCTGCTCCCAACTATAACAAAGTCAGACAAGCTTCATCGCCTGTCTGACTTTTTAACATCACTTATCAAAATAAATAATCTCGCCGGAAATCTCCTTGCCCTCCACGGTTAATATACCATAAGAAGGGCGTTTCACCTCGCCCATAGGGCGCGCCGCCGAGCCGGGGTTGAAATAAAGCACACCGTCCTCTTCACGGTTGCAGGGAATATGTGAATGCCCAAATACCACCGCCCGCACAGGGCTTTGAGCAAACGCCCGCCGCGCTGCCTGCTCTGCCGTTGCGCCAAAAAGCTGACCGTGCATCAGGCCAATTTTCACGTCCTCCACGTCCAGAAGGCGTAAGAGCCCCATCTCCGCCACAATGGCCGCGCCGTCGCAGTTGCCTGCCACACCCTCGGTGCGCGCAATGCGAGCCAGATATCCCCAAAGCTGCAAATTCGTCCAATCCCCAGCATGCAGGATCAGATCCGGCTTTTCTGCCTCTAAAAGCTGCAAAACGCGCGGCAGTTCCCTTTCCGGCTGCCAATGCGTATCGGAAACCACAGCAATTTTCATAATCTTTCTCCCAATAATCCCCCAAAAAAATTACAGTTTAACCACGTTGGCAGCCTGCGGCCCGCGAGCTCCCTCGACCTCGTCAAATTCGACCTCCTGCCCCTCGTCCAACGTCTTGAAGCCGTCAGACTGAATGGCTGAGAAATGCACAAATACGTCGCTGCCCTCGGCTCTTTCAATGAAGCCAAACCCTTTTTCCGCATTGAACCATTTAACCTTGCCTTTCATTCAGAAACCTCCTTAAATCAAACACGGTATAAATTTACAATGATTATTATAGGCGTTTTGAGGCGGCATTGCAAGCCTCCCCAAACAAAACTTTGCCGACACATTTGGCCAAATTGCGCCTGTCTCACTTTCCCTTGCATTTTAGACGGAGATACCTTATAATAGCGGTAATAATATTTGCGGCAAGCCTGCCATAATATAAGGCAGAATGCGCCAAAGGGAGGTGCCGTCCGCTTGGGCTTTTGGGAAATCTTTCTAATCGGCTTAGCGCTTTCCATGGACGCGTTTGCCGTCTCCGCCGTCAGCGGTATGAGTATCAAAAATATCTGCCGAAGCGACGTGCTGCTACTTGCCTGTGCTTTCGGCGGCTTTCAGGGCTTAATGCCACTTATCGGCTATTACACAGGCACTCTTTTCACCGTTTTCATGAACACCTTTGCACCATACATCGCCTGCCTGCTGCTCTCCTTAGTGGGCGGCAAGATGATTTACGACGCCCTGCGCGAAGAGGCCGAACCGCTTTCCGCTATCACGCCTCAGCTGGTACTGGTGCAGGCTGTGGCCACCAGCATTGACGCGCTGGCCGTGGGCGTCAGCTTTGCGGCGGCGGGCAGCATTAACATCTGGCAGGCTATCAGTATCATCGCCTGCACCACGTTCTTCCTTACCATCGCAGCCGTCAACCTGGGACGCCGTATCGGTTCGTTGCTGGCCGAAAAAGCAGGACTGTTCGGCGGCATTATTCTGATAATTATTGGTCTGAAAATGTTGTTCTGAAATTAAAAGAGCTTCCCGCGGGAAGCTCTTTTTTTGTTATAGTTGGGCGAATACCTTACCGATCGGTTCGCGAATAATCAGGTCAGCCCGCTTATCCGCCGCTGTGGCGCTCATGTTCACCAGCACCAGCCGCCGCCCCTGATAATAGTCGATCAACCCGGCCGCCGGATACACCACCAAAGATGTGCCCCCGACGATCAGTAAATCGGCCTCGCTGATATCACGGATACTGTCGTAGAGCGTCTGACTGTCCAGCCCCTCCTCATAAAGCACAACATCCGGCTTGATCACACCGCCGCAGGAACAACGCGGCACCTCTGCCGTCTGCCTCATATACGCCGCGTCATAGAATTTGCCGCAACGCTTGCAGTAATTGCGGTGGACCGAGCCATGCAGCTCCAACACGCGTTTGCTCCCCGCCGCCTGGTGCAGGCCATCAATATTCTGAGTGATAACAGAGCGCAGATGACCCTGTCGCTCCAACTCCGCCAGCTTGCGGTGGCAGGCGTTCGGCTGCGCGTCCAGATACAGCATCTTCTGTTGATAAAAACGGTAAAACTCCGCCGTATTCCGCTCAAAAAACGTATGGCTCAGTATAACCTCCGGCGGATAGGCGTACTCCTGATTATATAAACCGTCAGTAGAGCGAAAATCAGGTATACCGCTTTCGGTGGAAACGCCCGCGCCCCCGAAAAACACCGCCCGCTCGCTCTCGGACAGCCAGCGTGAAAGCGTTGTAATCTCCTGCGTCATGTCAATTACCCCCAAAATCAATTTTCCTCGTCCCGGTCAACAATCATGTTATGCCGGTTAAAATGCCCGCTGATGTCGCTGGTTTCATAGAACGTAATGAACGCCTGCGGATCGACCGTAAGCACCAGCTCTTTCAGCCGCCCAACCTCCAGAATATTGGTAACGCAAAGCAACAGTTTATAATCCGAGCCGCTATAAAGCCCCTCAGCATCGAGCATGGTCACCCCACGGGAGAGCTTTTCCATTAGCAGTTGCCCGACCTCGCGCCCCTTGGCCGTCACGATAAACGCAGTGCGTTTACGGGTTATGCCCTCCAGAACAGCGGAAAGCGTCTGCCCGGAAGCAAAAATCAGTATTAGTGTGTAAAGACCCTTTTCAATGCCAAACAATCCGGTGGAAAGCAAAATCACCACCGCGTTAATGCTCATGGTTACGGCACTGATGGAAACACCGTATTTCTGCCGCAGTACCATCGCCACCAGATGCGTACCGGAGCTGCCGCTGCCGCTGCGCAGCACCAGCGCATCGCCCAGTCCCACAAAAACGCCCGCGAAGATAGCGGCCAGCAGCAAATCGTTGTTGTAGATGACCACGCCGTTAAACATCTGCAAAAAGAAGACCTGTAATATCAGCGCAACACCCGTCAGCACCACAAAACGCTTCTCCAGGAAACGCCAGCCCAGCCAAATGCAGGGCAGATTAAAAAGCAGCACCGCCAGTGGAAACGGTATCACCTGCACGAATCTCACTAATATCCCTGCCAGGCCATAGGTACCGCCGGAAAGAAAATCGTTGGCGGAGACGAAGCCCTGATAGCTATACGCCTCGAACGCATTACCCAGCAGAAACAGCAGCAGCTGCGGCAATTTTATAAGTTTTAAGTTTTTTTGCATAACTTGTATTTCTTTTTGCCCCTCATTCTTATATAATATATACATAATATAGCACAGTTGAACCGGTTTGAAAAGGAGGATTTATGTTTCCCCTCGCACATAATTACATGGCGAAACGGATTTTGGCTGCGGCGCCCGGCCCCTTTGCTGTCGATTTTTCGGCGCAGGATCAGCGGCTGCTACTGGTGGGCTCCATTCTGCCGGATTTCGTGGCCGGCATGGGACTGGAACGCGATTTCTGGCACGGCTGCGGCGCGGATTTCTATCATTTCGCCGTGCGTAAGATGCCGGAAGCAGCGCCACTGGCGCTGGGCATTTGGCTGCACGGCATCGACGGCTGCGGCTTTGATACCTACGCCGACGAGGTGTGGCAGGGCAAAATGGGGTGGTGTTTCCTGAAGTGCCTTCCCTATATCCCCGACGCGGTGCTGGCCTGCAACCTGCCCCGTCCTTACGCATTGTGGAAAGCGCACAATCTGGTGGAAATGGCGGCAGAACTTGAGGTGGCCGCTGCCAGCCCACGCCTTGGGCCCGATCTGATGGCTTCTATTCATGACGAGGCTGTCATGCAGACGATTATCGCCGCTTTTGCCGCCTTTGCCAATGCCAAAAGTGAAAATATTCGCCGGGTACTGCAAACAATGGACGAGCGTTTTTCCATACTGAACGTTTCACCGGAAGACTCCGCCGCCAAATACCTGCGTCAGCTGGAGCGACGTCACCAGATAACCGGAGGCAGCGCCGCAGGCTTGGCTTCGCTTCTGGAACAGATACGCAACGATCTGCATGACGACTTTTGGCAGTGGTTTGACGAGGTAGAATCTCTACTTGTCTCCGAATACCGCCGGCGTTTCTAGAAATGCGGCTAACTTTGCTGTCCGCACTGCCTCAGCCAACGGACGTTGATAATACTTTCTGCGTAATTTCTTCATGAAACGGAAAATTTTATCAATGCACACCTAAAATTTTACGCATAAAAGGAGCTATTTATTACAATGGTTGATTTCAAAGAATTATCCGGCAAACCAGTAGCCGAAAAAATCATGACAGAAAACAAAATCCGGGCAGAAAAACTGGCCGACTTGGGGCACACGCCTACTTTAAGTCTGTTCCGCATCGGTGAGCGTCCTGACGATATTTTCTATGAGCGCTCAATTTTGCGGCATTGTGAGCGCGCCGGCATAACTGTGCGTCAGACGCTGCTACCCGCCGGCGCTCCGGAACAGGATATGGCCAAACTGCTCACCGCCGCCGCGGAGGATAATACGGTGGACGCGATTTTCTTCTTCAGCCCGCTGCCCAAAGAGTATAATGAGCCTGCCCTCCGTGAGCTGATTCCTGCCGCCAAAGATGTGGACTGTCTGACCCGCGCCTCTGCTGCCGCTGTTTTCTGCGGCGAGAAACGCGGCTTTGCTCCCTGCACTCCCGCTGCCGTTATGGCAATGCTGGCACATTATGAGGTGCCATTAAAAGGCCGCCATGCCGTAGTGCTGGGGCGCTCACTGGTGGTAGGCAAACCTCTCGCCATGCTGCTGTTAGCTGCTGACGCCACGGTAACAATTTGCCATTCCAAAACAACCGACCTGCCCTCTGTCTGCCGCAAGGCAGATATTCTACTGGCCGCAGTTGGTCAACCGCGGCTGGTGCAGAGCGACTTTCTTGCGCCTGGACAGGTAGTCATTGACGTGGGTGTGAATGACGACCCGGAAAACCCCGGCAAAATGTGCGGCGACGTAAATTATGCCGCGGCAAAAGAAACTGCGGCGGCAGCCACCCCCGCGCCGGGCGGCGTAGGGCTGGTGACCACCGCGATCCTCTGCCAGCATATTATCGAAGCGAGTGAACAAAATGTCAGGTAACAGCGTAAACGTTTTTTTGACAGAATTTGAGGACGGTATTTTTGGCTATGACGTACAGATAACAGCCGAGGACGCAACGGTCGGCGACTATCTGACGGCGCTGGAGAATTTTCAGGTGCGGACGCTGGCCAACTGCAAGGGCTGCGACGGCTGCTGCCATGAACGTGCGCCACTGACTTTGGCAGATTTCTACTATTCAGAATATTACCAAAAGGGCGGGCGCAAAATTACCGCCTGGCTGGCGGAAACAGCTGATTTGCAATTCTTCGGAGCAGCGGCAGATTTGACCCTTCAGCGCACGGCAGACGGCGCCTGCCACCTGCTGGACACGACGCATAAATGCTGCGCCAAGCACCAATTCCGCACCTTTACCTGCCGTTCACATTGCTGCCTGCCCAAAAGCGAACGAGCCGAAGCGCTACGCGCTGCCATCATTAACGCGGGCGAGGATGAACTGCTGCGCCGCCTGCTGGCAGAGCTGACCGAAACCGGAGCGGCGGATTTTCTGCCCGGAAAAAAGCGTCTCGCCGGAGTTAACGCGGCGGACTACGCAGCAAACGGCTTCTCGTCTCTGCCTGGCGAACAATGGCGCGAAGCCAAGCTGTCTGAACTTGTTGACACGGCTTTATGGCAGGAATTGCAGACAGACTAAGCAGCAGAAAATTTGTCCAGAGATGTCCGCTTATGTCTTCTTTTGTCTACCGGCGCAAATTTATGCCGTATATTGTAAAAAAATACGCAATTTTGGCTGCATATGCAGTCCTGCGCCTGTGGATAATGTGGAAAACTCTGTGCATAACTACAACCCGCTTCTCACGCGGCTTAAGCGAATGTTCCCCCGAGGCACAGTGGAAAAACCGTTCTGACAGACACGCCGTTTAGCTGGGACGAGCATTTGTTCGGTGGAAAAGACAATCCCCAAAACGGCTGAATATTTACGGTATTTTGGGGTGAATATTAACCAAAGACAGATATATTGCAAAAATAATGGAGGATAAGATGACTGAAAACGAAAAAAAGCAACAGCACCTGCCCAACCGGGCGGACGTGCCACAGGAACTGAAATGGAATGTGGAATCCGTGTTTGCCGACGATGCGGCGTGGGAGGCCGCTTTTGCCAAGGCCGAACAGCTTTTGCCTGAAGTAGCGGCATATGAGAGCAGGCTATCAGATAGCGCCGAGCAGCTGGCGGCTTACCTCGCGCGGCGGGAGGAGCTGCTGCTGGCGCTGGATAAGCTGTTTTTATACGCCCAGATGAAGCGTGACGAGGATAACGCCAACCCGACATATCAGGGGCTGGCTGACCGGGCGCAGAGCTTGGCAGTGAAAACGTCGGCGGCACTGGCGTTTGAAGACCCAGAGTTTTTGTCCATCGGCGAGGAATGCCTTACAGAATGGCTGCAAAAGCCGGAATTAGCCGTCTACCGCCGTTTTTTTAATGAATTGCTGCGCCAGCAGCCCCATATCAGAAACACGGCGGAGGAAGAGATCCTGGCGCTGGCTGGTGAGGTTTGCGCCGCGCCACGCAACATCTTTAGTATGTTCAACAATGCGGATATCAAATTCCCCACCGTCCAAAATGAGCAGGGCGATGAGGTGGAAATCACCCACGGCAATTATCTGCGCCTGATGGAAAGCAATAACCGCAAAGTGCGCCGCGCCGCGTTTGACGGTATCTACGCCACCTATGCAGCGTCCAAGAACACTATTGCCGCGATGCTGGCCGCCAACGTCAAAAAGAATGTTTTCGCCGCCAAAGTGCGCCGCTATGACAGTGCTCTCGCCGCCGCTCTGTTCGGCGAGGCGATTCCTGCCGCCGTATATGATAACCTGATTGTTGGCGTGCGGGCAAATCTGCCATTGTTCCAGCGTTATCTGGAGCTGCGCCGCCGGGCGCTTGGGCTGGATAAGCTACACCTTTACGACGTCTATGTGCCGCTGGCCAAGGAAACGCCCCGGGATATCCCCTACAACGAGGCGGTAGAAACAGTGCTGGCAGCTCTCCAGCCCCTGGGCGAGGAATATATCCGTGTTGCCAAAACGGCATTCACCGACGGATGGGTGGACGTAGTTGAAAACCGTGGCAAAACCAGCGGCGCGTATTCCACCGGGGTTTACGGCACCAAGCCGTTCATCCTGCTGAACTATCAGCACAACCTGAACAGTGTGTTTACGCTGGCGCATGAGCTGGGGCACTCGATGCACTCATACTTCTCACACAAAAACCAGCCATATATTTATGCCGACTACGAAATTTTCGTGGCCGAAGTAGCCAGCACCGTGAACGAGAATCTGCTGCTGCGCTATCTGCTGAACAAAGAAAAGGATCCCGAACAGCGCCTGTTGCTGGTCAACCATTATCTGGACGACTTCCGCGGCACGGTGTTCCGCCAGACGATGTTCGCCGAGTTTGAGAAGCTGATACACGCAGCCGCAGAGGCGGGCGAGGCTCTTTCCTGTCAATATTTCCAGAAGACGTACTATCAGCTGAATCTTGATTACTTCGGCGAGGCAGTGGCGGTGGACGCAGCCATCGACATGGAATGGGCACGCATACCGCATTTCTACCGCTCGTTCTACGTCTATAAATACGCCACCGGCATGAGCGCGGCCACGGCGCTGGCGCAGAACATTCTCTCCGGCGATCCGGCCAAGCTGAAAGCATACTTGAACTTCCTTGGCGGCGGAGCCAGCAAAAGCCCGATCGATCTGCTTAAAGACGCCGGGGTTGACATGGAAAGCCCCACAACGCTGGAACGCGCCATGCAGAGCTTCCGCGAGATGTGCGACGAACTGGAAAGCCTGCTGAACCAATAGATTCTGCGCATAAAAATGACTGCCTCAGGAGCAGCGCTCATAAGAAAGTAATTTAATGACCACAGAACGGCATAGTCAAAAGACTATGCCGTTCTGCTTTTTCCGCACCGTTCAATAGTCTGCTTGTCCTCATCCTGTTCCAGTTCTACGATAAAGTTTCAGACAATTTCAATCTTATGTCAGCGATATTCAATATATTTTTCCGGCGCACGAACAATAATTTTCTTTACAAACTCATTAACAATAGTTGGGATTAATTCCCGTATTCCTACATATTCCTTGTCTGTTCTAATTTTTTCTCTTGTTACTGCAAGCAAAATGTGCAATACACGAATTTCCATTAAAGCGCTTCTTACTGGATATATTATATTTCTCCTTATCATTCCTGGCAATTATGATAGATGATAAAATATAAGAATTTGTTATTTTAAAGTCGCGTAATTATAATAGAATTAAATATATAGAGTCAGTATGGATATCGAACAGTTTTTAGAAAAAAACGAAATCCGGCGAAACAGTTATTGCTAATTCATAAACCCATCAGTACATGCCAGCAGTGGCCTTTAAAGCAATGAATATGGCGGCGCAACAAAAATAAGAATTCGCTACGACACAATTCTTAAAAGTTTTCCTCTTTACTATCCGAAATGTAAGTACAAAATATTAGTCAATCTTAAAGAATGAAATACCAAATTTATTAAAGAGCCAGACTCACAGACACAGAGCCGATAACACGCAGATAGAAAATGCGGTTATCGGCTTTTTCTATTCTGTAATAGATCAAGCGCTGTATTGTTACAGATAGTCAATACGTCGGAACGTTCATCTCATTTAGATATCATTGTACGTGAAAGGACAAGAGATTGTTGTCGTAAGTAAATGGTTAATCGGCGCATTACTATTAAAATTGAACCAGCAAAGGAGAAATGTTTTGCTCCTGGACTTTTCTGCAATTATACCGACACTCAAATCGGAAAAGGAGATACAGCAAATTATTGAAAGTTAGCGTCCTTAAAGCAGCTACAAAAAATAGAGAGTTCCAGAACATATCTTCTTTGAAGTCATTAAAAAAGCAGTTGCCGGAAAGCCAGAAGCCGGGCACGCTGTTTGTATAGCGCACATTGATCGCTACGCCGCAGATATAGCTTTAAGCCCGCGCAAAAACACATAAAAAAACGGCCCCCTAATTAGTAAGGAACCGTTTTTTGGTTATCCGCTGAATTTATTAGTCAACCTTTTTGACGTTAGCAGCGCGCAGCTTGTTAGGATTCTTGGGATCAGCTTCGATATCAAAAGTTACTTTCTGACCCTCGTCCAAAGTGCGGTAGCCATCTGCCTGAATGGCGGAAAAATGCACGAATACGTCGTCGCCGCCCTCATCATTGGCGATAAAACCAAAACCTTTTTCTGCGTTGAACCATTTTACAGTACCATTAGCCATTTGGGGTACCTCCCATAAAATTTTTGTACCCAAGTGCACGACCAACCAGCTAAAAAATAAAACCCACCCGGCCTTAACCCGGCGCGGGCGGACGGCAAATCAGTAGCTTGAATACTTGCAAAGTATAGCACGAAGCGCTTAGTTTGTCAATAAAGTTTGACGAGATTTTGCCGCAATTTTCCTGCAAAAAAACCGCGGCGGGGAACCGCGGTTTTTTTGCCCTGCTATGCGAACAGGAGATTGAAAAAGAAAAGAAGTTGGAAAAAGAATTAGAGAAAAAGGTTGCCTGCTAACCGAATTTTGAAAGCAGAGGATAAGTGAAAACCCCGTCCAGATAAGAACGGGCGGGGTCAAAAAAACGGCTCAACACCAGGTGAGCCGTATGTAATTCTGAAAGAAACGGAAATCTCCGCTCCCTGCCAGTGCCTCCCACCCTCAAGGCAAAAGCAACGCCTGCGGCAAATATCCTGACTTATGACTCAACCTCACAGAAACCTTCTCAGACCAAAGCCCAATGGTATAACTTCTGTTCGTCGTCAAATACAGTAGAGTTTGGACTGCGCCGGATTCGCACCGGCTTCCTTTTTGAGCAATACTGCACCGCAAACTTTCAATATTCAGTTATGTGTTTATTATAACCGGACGTTTGTATTTTGTCAAGAGGAACTCACAATTTTTTTATGCCTCGCCGCCTTTAATTTTAAGGCTGGGGCTTTCCGGCATCAATTCTTCGTTCATCACCTGCAAAACTTCGGAAATAAATTTCAACTGTTCGTCGGTGAAACGCTGATAAATACGACGTACTACACGCGAAAGATATGAAGTGCTCAGGTTATAATACTTATAGTATTTTTCCGTTACCACCAAATGATATTCGCGCTTGTCAACAGGCGACTGCACCTTTTTGATATAGCCCTTTTTCAGCAGACTGTTCACTTTATACGCCGCGTTGGGAGCTGAGATGTTGATAAAGTTGGCAAACTCGTTAACCGTCGGCGATTTCAGCGCATAGATAAGCTCCACGCAGAACACCTCTACAGTGGAAAGGGAAGCCTCTCGTTCCTGCATGATCGTGAATGCTTCCTGGTAGAAATGGATCTTGAATTTGGCATAAACCGCAGCAAAGTTTTTTTCCAGTTCCTGGCAGACTGCATCCTCGCTCTCCGGTTCTCTGATCATATTCTGCTGCATTTTTGCACCCCCGGCATAAACCAAACGTTCCCCAAACTTTTCTTACTTATCCCCAATGGCGAAAGAAAGCTCCGCCTCCGCCGCAATTTTGCCATCCACCATGGCTTTGGCTTTGCCCACGCCAAAAGCGCCGCGGCGCTCAATCAGCTCGCAATAAAGCTCCAGTTTATCGCCCGGCTCCACCTGGCGCTTAAAACGTGCTTTCTTAATACCGCCAAAAAAGACCAGCTTGCCTGCTGCATCTTCTTCTGTCAGGATAGCCACCGCCCCCACCTGCGCCAATGCCTCCAGAATCAACACGCCAGGCATCACATGATGGCCAGGAAAGTGCCCCATAAATTGCATTTCATTGGCAGAGACGCACTTAACGCCCCGCGCCCATTTGCCCGGCTCGCACTCTTCAATTCTATCTACCAGCAAAAAAGGATAGCGGTGCGGCAGGATCTGCTCGATTTGATTAGAATTAAGCTGCATTTTTTGCTCCTCCCATTACGCCGTAAATTTGCGTAAAACCAGCACTGCGTTATGCCCGCCGAAGCCCAGCGAATTGGAGAGGACGACGTTTGCTTTGGCCGGCCTTGCCCGGTTCGGTACCACGTCCAGCTGACATTCGGCATCTTCTACCAAATAATTCAACGTGGGAGGCAGCATATCCCGCTGAATTGTTAAGGCCGAAAAAACTGCCTCCACCGCGCCCGCTGCGCCCAGCAAATGCCCGGTCATTGACTTGGTGGAGCTGACCGGAAGCTTAGCCGCATCTGCGCCAAACACCGCTTTGATAGCCGCCGTCTCAGTCTTATCATTAAGCGGCGTACCAGTGCCATGTGCGTTAATATACGAAACATCACCGGGAACAACCCCTGCATCCGCCAGCGCCTGCCGCATACAGGCAATAGCTCCGGCGCCGTCCGGAGCAGGAGCCGTGATATGATACGCATCGCAGTTAGCCGCATAACCGGCCAGCTCCGCATAGATATGAGCCCCGCGCGCCTTGGCGTGAGATAACTCCTCCAGCACCAGAATAGCCGCGCCCTCGCCCATCACAAAGCCGCCGCGCTCTGCGTCAAACGGAATAGAGGCTCGGTTCGGATCCGCGCTTTCGGAGAGCGCTTTCATTGATGTAAAGCCGCCAATACCCAGCGGCGTAATGCTGGCCTCCGCCCCGCCGCAAAGCATAACGTCGGCATAGCCATCGCGTATCTGCCGAAAAGCATCGCCGATAGCCATCGTGCCGCCCGCACAGGCCGTCACCGGGCAGCTGCACACGCCATGCAAATCATAAGCAATAGCGATATGCCCAGCCGCCATATTGCAGATAGCCATCGGTATAAAATGCGGCGAAACGCGCTCAAAGCCACGCTGCTCACCTTTTGTATGCTCCGCCTCGATCGTGCCCAATCCACCGATACCGCTGGAAACAATAACCCCCGCACGGCAACGGTCAATCTGCTCCATGTCCAGCGCGCTGTCCTGCACGGCCTCGGCTGCCGCTGCCAGCGCGAACTGGGTGAAACGGTCCATCCGCCGCACCTCGCGCTTTCCCAGCAGCGCATCCGCATCGAAGCCTTTCACCTCTGCCGCCAGTTTAACTTTACTGTCGGTGGTATCAAACGCCGTTATCGGAGCGATACCGCATACGCCGTCCAAAGCCGCCTGGAAGCTCTCCGCCGCATTAAGGCCAATCGGCGTCACCGCACCCAGACCCGTTATCACGACCACTCTTTTGTTATTTGCCGTCATCATGTACTCCTGTCATTTCTCTCAAATTTCTGCCGTTTCATTCACTACATGGCCATGCCGCCGTCCACCCGCAGCACCTGCCCGGTGATGTACGCTGCCGCATCGGAAGCCAGAAAATGCGCCGCTGCCGCCACGTCTTCTGGCTGCCCCAGACGCCCGGCCGGGATCCCTGCCAGCATTTGCGTTTTGGCCGCTTCGGGAATAGCGTCAGTCATTGCCGTTTGGATAAAACCGGGAGCAAGCGCATTCACCGTTACACCGCGCCCCGCCAGCTCGCGCGCCAGCGATTTGGTCATGCCGATAAGCCCGGCTTTGCTGGCCGCGTAATTGACCTGCCCGGCGTTGCCGCGCAACGCTACCACACTGCTCAGGCTAATAATGCGGCCGGAACGCTGCTTCAGCATCAGCTTTGCCGCCTGGCGCATACAGAGAAACGCACCACGCAGATTTACCGCCAAAACATTGTCATAATCATCATCAGAAAGACGCAGCAGCAAAGCGTCCCGCGTGATGCCCGCGTTGTTGACAAGAATATCTATGCGCCCAAGCTGCGCAAGCGCCTGTTCGAACATGGCCGCTACCTCGTCTGCTTTGCTTACGTCAGCAGAAATGATAAACGCCTGCACACCAAGCTTCTCGCACTCCGCTGCTGTATCCTGCGCTTCCTCGGCGCTGCCCACATAATTTATTGCCACGTCTGCTCCTGCTGCCGCAAATTCCAGTGCGATCGCCCGACCGATGCCGCGGCCACCGCCAGTGATAAGCGCTTTTTTGCCTGTTAAATCGCCAAAAACGCTCATGCCGTTGCCTCCTCCCGGACCTGCTCTTTAAGCAGAGAAAGCGTTTTTTCCAAACCGGCGCAGTCCTCTATATTATAGGTTTTGATAGCCTTGGTCGTCTTTTTGATGAAGCCGGAAAGCGCCTTACCGGGACCGATTTCCACCACCGTATCAATGCCCTGCGCAGCCATGTAGCGCACGCTGTCCTCGAAAAGCACGCTGTGGTGTACCTGCAATTCCAGCAATCCCCGCACCGTCTCACCTGAGGCAAGAGGGCGCGCCGTAGCGTTGAAGATGACCGGGAACTTTGGCTTGGCAAAGCGGATATGGCGAAATTCCTCATGCAGCGCCCTGGCCGCCGGCTCCAAGAGAGACGTATGGAACGGCCCACTCACCTTAAGAGGTACGCAGCGCTTAGCGCCATATACCAGCGCCAGCCGCCCAGCCTCCGTAACCGCCTGCTGCTCGCCCGCGATGACCAGCTGCATGGGACAGTTATAATTCGTAATTTCCACCACGCCATATTTAGACGCTTCGTCGCAGGCCTGCTGCAATTTTTCCCGGGAAAGCCCAAGCACTGCCGTCATGCCGCAGCAAATGCCCTGTACCGCGTTTTCCATAGCCCGCCCACGAAAGGCCGCCAATTTCACCGCCGTATTGGCATCGAATACACCCGCCGCCTGCAGCGCCGAATACTCGCCCAGACTCAATCCAGCCGCCATGCTGGGCTGGATACCAGCCTCAGAGAGCAACGCATTTACACCCGCCGCAAACGCCACCATACAGGGCTGGGTATATTCCGTCTGGGTCAGCACCTCGTCCGGCCCCTCGAAAGAGAGCTTCTTTAAATCAAAATCCACGTCAAGACCGTCCAAAACGCGACGGTAAGTGGCATAATTCTCATACAGATCGCGCCCCATGCCCGCGTATTGGCTACCCTGTCCGGCATAAACAAAAGCTAGTTTCATCACATTTCCTCCATTTATAATCTCACCGCAGTTTGCTACAAAGCTCTGTCAAAAGTTCGTCAACGTGCAGCATTTTCTGCACCCGACCCACATTGCTGCCGCAGAAGAACAACCCCTGCTCCCAGTTACCTTTCACCGCCTCGATCAGCGCCCGCGTTATGCAATAGGGCGTCTCAGCCGGATTACAGGTAGTGATACAGTTGATACAACGCTCCGGCTTCAGACGCCCCAGCTCCTTAATCCGTGCCAAAAGCGGACTGTTCAGCGCCCGCCCCGGCATACCTACCGGGCTTTGCACGATTTGCACATCCTCTGGCCTGGCCGACAGCATGATTTGCTTATAACGCTCGTCAGCGTCACATTCCGGTGTGGCGATAAACCGTGTGGCCACCTGAGCGCCATCTGCTCCCGCCTTGACACAGGCCGCCACATCATCGCCACTGAACACGCCGCCCGCCGTAAACACGGGGATCCTGCGGCGATATTTTTCCTCGAATGGTTTAAGTATGGCCTTAACATCGGCCAGAATATGCAACAACGGCGCGGCTTTGCCGGAAATAAGCTCCGCCAGCTTGAAACCCAGATGACCGCCTGCCTCCGCGCCCTCGATGACTACGAAATCCGGCACGCGGCCAAAACGCCGGTCCCACATACGGCAGATAGCATGCGCCGCTTTGCCACTGGAAACAATAGGAGCAAGCAATGTATCGCTTTCTCCTGCCGCCGCCGGCAAATCAAGCGGCAGCCCAGCCCCACAGATGACCGCATCAGCCCCTGCCGCCGCTGCGGCCTGCACGGCCTCATGATATTGACTGGTTGCCACCATTACATTCACGCCTATCATTCCCCGACCGCCCGCTATACGCTTGGCTTTGGCGATCTCCGCTTTCAGAGCCCGGATATTGGCGGCAAGAGGTTCATGCCAAAAATCCGGCTCAGCAAAGCCTGTGTTAGCACTGCTGATGACGCCCATGCCGCCGCAGGCCGCCACACTGCCCGCCAGCCGCCCCAAAGACACGCCAACGCCCATGCCGCCTTGAATAATGGGCAGCGTTAATTTTCTTCCGCCGATTTCAGGCATTATAATTCCTCCGCCAGATTGTTCAAATGTTGCAAAACGCCGCCGCAGCCCGTCACCAACTCAGTGAAAATTTCCCGCAGAGGGCGGATATTATGCAGCTGACCTGCTACCTGCCCCGCCATCAGGCTGCCCATTTTAGTATCGCCCTCTAACACAGCGCGGCGCAGCGACCCCAGCGTATACTTTTCCAATTCCATCTTTTCTGCGCCGGATTTTTCCAGCTTCAGATATTCGCGGGTCATGCCGTTTTTCAGCACCCGCGTTGGTGAACCGTTAATGCGCCCCGTCACCACGGTACTGTTATCTTTCGCAGCCAGCACGGCCTGTTTATAATTATCGTGAATCGGGCATTCCTCGCTGACCAACAGGCACGTTCCCAGCTGCGCCCCACAGGCGCCAAGCGCAAACGCCGCCGTCAACTGACGGCTGTCGGCAATGCCGCCGGCTGCGATCACCGGAATATGCACCGCATCCACCACCTGCGGCACCAGCGCCATTGTCGTAAGCTCGCCCACATGGCCGCCGGATTCGGTGCCCTCAGCAATCAGCAAATCAGCGCCCTGCTGCTCCAACCGCCGCCCCAGCGCCGCACCGGAAACCACAGGTATCACTTTAACGCCCGCCTCTTTCCACATCTC
Organism: Candidatus Avidehalobacter gallistercoris; assembly: GCA_018715045.1. Taxonomy (GTDB): domain Bacteria; phylum Bacillota; class Dehalobacteriia; order UBA4068; family UBA4997; genus Avidehalobacter; species Avidehalobacter gallistercoris. The sequence goes on along the minus strand of DVMH01000008.1, from coordinate 5,211 downwards.
CATATACTTGGCTGGACTGCCCGCGCCGGTGGTGACAACTTTCACGCCCTCACGTACCAGCAGCTCCGCCATCTTGTCACATTCCGGATTCATCAGCATCAAATTGACGCCAAAAGGCTTATCCGTCAGAGACTTGGCGCGTTTTATATGCTGCTCCAGCGTGGCCGCGTCCATGCCGCCGCTGCCGATAACGCCCAGCGCCCCGGCATTGGATGCCGCCGCCGCAAACTCTCCGGTAGCGATGTTGGCCATGCCGCCCTGAATGAAAGGAAATTCCAAACCTAAAATTTCCCGCAGAGTCATATTTTCACCTCATTAATAATAAATCGAAATTTACCACGTAAGCAGACAGGCCGCCCACGTGAAGCCCGCGCCAAAGCCAATGCAGATAATCCGGCTGCCAGATTTCAGCTTCTGCTGCCGCCGCATATCGTTCAGCGCCAGCGGAATACTGGCCGAAGACGTGTTGCCGTAACGTTGCAAATTCACAAAGAACTGCTCCGGCCGTGCGTGCAGGCGTTTCACCACATGGGAGATAATGCGCATGTTCGCCTGATGGCAAACGACATAATCAATATCGTTAAGCTTCAGGTTTGCTTTTTGCAGCAGCTCGTCAATGCAATGAGGAATGATATCTACCGCAAAGCGGAAAACCTCCTGCCCTTGCATATGCACCACACTGGGCGCGCCAGAGCTGGCTTTGTCCCAAAGACCGCTGCAATATAAAAAACCGGCCGCGTCCTCACGCGAGCCGCCCAGCCAATAAAACGGGGAAGCCGTTGAAAGCTCCGCCACTGCTGCCCCCGCTCCATCGCCAAACAGTACGCAGGTGCTGCGGTCAGTGAAATCCAGCACGCGGGAAATCGTTTCGCTGCCCACGATCAGCGCATAGGGGCGCGCTGAGGCCAGCAGCAGCTGCCGTGCCGTTTGCAGGCCGTATAAAAAACCGGCGCAGGCCGCATTCAGGTCAAAAACCACAGTATCTTCCGGCAGATTCAGCCGAGCCCTTAAAGCGCATGCCACCGATGGCGACATCTGATCCGGAGTGAAAGTGGTGACGATCAGCACGCCCACCTGCTCCGCCCGGATACCGGCATGAACCAGTGCGTCCAGCGCAGCTCGATAAGCCAAATCGACATTGCGTTCGCCGCGACAGAAATAGCGGGTCTTGATACCTGTGCGGCTGGTTATCCATTTATCGCTGGTATCAACGATCTCCGCCATATCATCGTTGGTGACGGCCTCGCCCGGCACCGCCGCGCCCACCGCCAGAAGATGCAATCCGACGGACTGCGCCTCGGCCTTTATTACCCCCAGCGTCGCCATATTACTCCGCAGCCGCCGTCTTCTCGTCGATATACGCGACGATATCAGACACCGTCTTCATGCCGCCCATGTCCTCGTCCGGAATCTTGATGCCGAAAGCATCCTCCAGAGCCATATTGATCTCCACCGCGTCCAGAGAATCAGCCTCAAGATCCTCAAACAGATTGGTAGTTTCGGTCACATCGGCTTCGTCCACACTAAGAGTATCCACAATAATTTCTTTTACCTTATCAAAAGTCATGTCAAAATACCTCTCTTTTTCTTTTTTTCGCTTATTAGCGAGCGTTTACTTCAAATTTTTTATTTAAAATATTTTAATTAAATATTTTGAATTAATACTATCACGCTTATCGCTAATTGTCAAGCAAAATCCGTAAATTTATACCTTACCGACCAAAGAATTCTTTGTGACAAGCAACAATAGGGGGGGCAAAAAAGCCGCGACAGCTTTCTGTCACGGCCTTTATCTTCCTATCTATTTTCCTGTTTATCTTCCTTATGCCGGCCTTTCACTGGGCAAGTCTCCGAACAAGTGCAGGCTTTTTTTAAATCGCGGGAAAGCGCATCCAACTTTTGTTGCAATACGTCAATCTCCTGCTGGATAGGGTCAGGCAGACTGACCTGATCAAGTTCCCAGCTGCGGTATTCCGGTTTTGCGTCAGCCGGCATAATAACATTGCCCGGAACACCCACCACTGTGGCGTTAGGCGGAACCTCTTTCAGCACTACGGCGTTACCGCCGATACGAGCGTTATCGCCCACCGTGAAAGGACCCAGAATTTTCGCCCCCGCCCCCACCAGCACGTGATTGCCGAGTGTGGGATGACGCTTCCCCTTATCCTTGCCAGTGCCGCCCAGGGTTACACCGTGATAAATGTTACAGTAATCGCCGATTTCCGCTGTCTCGCCGATAACAATACCCATACCGTGGTCAATGAACAGGCATTTGCCGATTTTGGCGCCAGGATGTATTTCAACACCAGTCAGAAAACGGGCGAACTGCGAAACGCCGCGCGCCAGTGTTTTCAGTCCGTGTACATACAGAAAATGCGCAATCCGGTGCCAGCGCACAGCGTGGTAGCCCGGATACATGAAAAACACCTGCCAAGGGCCGGTAGCCGCCGGATCCTGCTCAGCTATATATTTGGCGTCTTCCCAAAAGCCCATTAATATCACCTTCTTATCGCTCCAGCTTGAGCTTCAATATTAATATATAATACCAGAATATGACGAGTTACGCAAGCATGGCATTTCAAAATTAAAATTTGGCGTAAAAAGAAGTAAAACGCTCTAAATCAAAGTAAATATGGCAAAAATAAGTGCAACAGGCCGTATTTTACGAATTTTTACCAAAATTTTCTGGTTTTCAGGCTTGCGATTATGACGTTAATTAGATATCATATTAATTGCTTGATGTTAGCACTCAAAGCGAAAGAGTGCTAACAACCAACTGAAGCAAAAATTTTTCCTAATATTAAAACGCTTTATAAAAGGAGGAAACATCATGAACATCAGACCGATTGGAGAACGCGTGGTAATCCAGCCCATGCAGAAAGAGGACAGAACCGAAAGCGGTATTCTGCTGCCGGACACCGCACAGGAAAAACCGATTGAGGGCAAAGTTGTAGCTGTCGGCCCCGGCCGTGTGAACGACAAGGGCGAGCATATCCCGCTGGAAGTTAAGGTGGGCGACGAAGTCGTCTTTGCCAAGTTCATTGGCACCACCGTGAAACAGGGCGGCGTGGATTATCTGATCGTTAACGGCGAACGCGACATTCTCTGCGTGATTGAGTAATTTATTTTTTAAGGAGGCAATAACCAATGGCTAAACAGATTGTTTTTAAAGAAGACGCGCGTTATGCTCTGCAAAGAGGCGTAGACGCTCTGGCCGACGCTGTTAAAGTGACGCTGGGGCCTAAGGGCAGAAACGTAATTTTGGAACGTAAATTCGGCTCTCCGCTGATTACCAACGATGGCGTAACCATCGCAAAAGAGATCGAGCTTGAGGACGCCACCGAGAACATGGGTGCCCAACTGGTGAAAGAAGTGGCAACCAAGACAAACGATGTGGCAGGCGACGGCACCACCTCCGCCTGTGTTCTGGCTCAGGCCATCATTAACGAGGGCGTGAAAAATGTGACCGCAGGCGCCAACCCTATCGTGCTGAAGCGCGGTATTGACAAGGCTGTGGCGGCCACGGTGGATAGCATCAAAGCTAACGCCCGCCAGGTTGAGAACAAAGAGGCTATCGCTCAGGTGGCTGCTGTTTCTGCCAATGATAAAGAGATTGGCGAACTGATTGCCGACGCTATGGAAAAGGTTGGCAAGGACGGCGTTATCACCGTAGAAGACAGTCAGACTTTCGAGACCACTTGCGACGTGGTTGAGGGCATGCAGTTTGACCGCGGCTATATCAGCCCCTACATGGTGACTGATACTGATAAAATGGAAGCAATTCTGGACGATCCTTTCATTCTGCTGATTGAAAAGAAGATTGCTACGGTGCAGGAACTGCTGCCCGTGTTGGAGAAAGTTATGCAGGCGGGGCGTCCGCTCTTGATTATCGCTGATGACGTTGAAGGCGAGGCTGCCGCAACCCTGATTGTGAACAAACTGCGTGGTACTTTCACCTGCGTAGCCGTGAAAGCCCCTGGCTTCGGCGACCGCAAGAAAGCCATGCTGGAAGATATCGCCACTTTGACCGGCGGCAACATTGTAGCTGAAGAGTTGGGCATTAAGCTGGAGAACATGACGCTGAATATGCTTGGCCGCGCCCGTCAAGTCAAAATCACCAAAGACAACACCACCATCGTAGGCGGCTATGGCGACGGCGACGCCATCAACAGCCGTATCTCGCAGATTCGCGCCCAGATTGCCGAGACAAACTCTGATTTTGACCGCGAGAAGCTGCAAGAACGTCTGGCCAAGCTGGCCGGTGGCGTAGCGGTTATTCGTGTAGGCGCTGCCAGCGAGACTGAACTGAAAGAAAAGAAACTGCGCATTGAGGACGCTCTGAACTCCACTCGCGCTGCGGTTGAAGAAGGCTATGTAGCCGGCGGCGGCACCGTGCTGATCAAGGCCATCGAAGTGCTGAACAAGCTGGCTGAGACCGTTGATGGCGACGAAAAGACCGGCGTCAAGATCATTACCAAGGCACTGGAAGCCCCGGTTAAGCAGATTGCCACCAACGCCGGTTTGGAGGGCGCCGTTATCGTAGAGAAAGTTAAGAGCGCTGAGGCTGGTATTGGCTTCAACGCTGCAAGCGGTAAGTTTGAGGATATGGTAGCCGCCGGTATCGTTGACCCGGTTAAGGTGGTTCGCTCCTCCTTGACCCACGCTGCTTCGGTTGCTTCCATGTTGCTGACAACCGAAGCTCTGGTAGCCGACATTCCGGAAGAAAACAACGCACCGATGATGCCCCCGGGTGGTATGCCCCCGATGATGTAATCATCAAAACAAACAAAGAAAGCCCCTGCCAATGCTCGGTGGTCGTAAAACAGTAATATGTGAATTTCTTGGAACAGGCATGATTTCGGTCATGCCTGTTCCGCTTTTATCAGTTCATCCACGGGAATATAGCCAACAAGGTCATATTCGATATGTACCCTCTGTTTGCGTTTACCGCTGGACTTGTCCGGTGCCTCCACATAAACCGCCTTTACAAGCTCTCTGAGAGCATATGGCGTAAGTTCTGTGAGGTCGGTGTATCTGCGTGCCCGCTGAATAAACTGTTCAAGGTCTTCTATCTGTCGTTCCTGTACTTCAATCTCTTTTTGCAGATTTACGATTTCAACTTTGAGCTGCGCCTGCTCATCCTCGTAGGTCTTGCTCATCATGGCAAAGCGATCATCGTTCAGCTTGCCCTTGGCGTTGTCCTCGTAGATT
>DVMH01000007.1 GCA_018715045.1 Candidatus Avidehalobacter gallistercoris | reverse complement strand
AGCATTTGGAAATTGACGATCCTTACAACACATATTTATACGAAGGGCTGCCGCCGGGGCCGATATGCTCGCCGGGTGCGGCCTGCATTGACGCGGCGCTTAACCCTGCCGAGACGGAGTATTATTATTACCGAACTAAAAATGACGGCAGTGGGGAACATAATTTTGCCAAGACGTTTGCCGAACATCAGGCTTATGGCGCGGCTTAACGCCAAAACGGAGGGATTATGGTGAAAAAACCCGAATTGCTGGCTCCGGCCGGAGATTGGGAAAAGCTGAAAATGGCTGTGCTCTATGGCGCAGACGCAGTATATCTGGGCGCGCGGGATTTCAGCCTGCGCGAACGAGCGAAGAATTTTGCGCCGGAGGAGCTTGCAGCAGCGGTGGAATATGCCCACGCGCGTGGTGTAAAGCTCTATTTGACAGTGAACGTTTATCCGCATGAGGAACATCTGGCGGATATTAAGCATCTTCTCGCTGTGGCGTGTGATGCGGGAGTGGACGCTTTCATTATTGCTGATCCCGGTATCTTCCGACTGGCTGGTGAGGTTGCGCCTGAGGTGGCGCGGCATATCAGCACGCAGGCCAACTGTACCAACAGCGAGGCTGTTCGCTTCTGGCGCGAGCAGGGGGCGAGCCGGGTGATTCTGGGGCGGGAAGTTACTCTGGCCGAATGCGAGCAAATCAACGCCGCATCTGATATTGAGCTTGAGGTTTTTGTCCATGGGGCGGTGTGTATGTCGTATTCCGGGAGATGTCTGCTTTCCGGCTTTTTAACCGGGCGAAGCGCCAATCTGGGCGATTGTGCTCAACCATGCCGCTGGCAGTACCGGCTGGTGGAGGAGCGGCGTCCAGGTGAGTATATGCCGGTCGAGGAGGATCGCTGGGGGTCGTATATTCTGAACAGCAAGGATCTTTGCCTGATCGAAATGCTGCCGGAAATCATGCAGGCAGGTGTGGCCAGTCTGAAAATCGAAGGGCGTATGAAAAGCGCCTATTATGTGGCTAACGTGACGCGCATTTACCGCTGGGCTCTGGACGCCTGCTGGGTGGCCTGGCAGCGGGCAGAGGATAAAACTGCCGCTGGCTGCCGCAAATATTATGAGTTTGACCCGGAATGGCGGGCGGAGCTGGAGAAAGTGAGCCATCGCCGCTATTTTACTGGTTTTGCCGTTCAGCCGCCGGGGCCGGAGGGTTATGTTTACGATTCTTCGTACAGCTTTCGAGGCTATGATTTTGCCGGGGTGGTGCTGGGCTATGACTCGACGCTTGGGCGTCTGCATATTGAGCAGCGCAACCACATATCACTGGGTGATACCGTGGAGATAATTATCCCAAACGAGCCGGTGCGCAGGCTTACTATCAGCGGCATTTGGTCTGAGGAGGGCGAGCCTGTTGAAGCTCTTCCGCACGCGATGGAGCACGCCTGGTTGGAATGTGACAAACCTGTTCCTGCCGGCAGTATTATCCGTCGTCCGGTGCGTGAGTAAGGAGGCGGAGCGATTGAATGTGAATAATAATGACCGTGCTATTGCTGTGACGCTGCTTGAGCGATATCCGGAAGAGGCGGTGCGCGTAACTGTGCCGCCGGAAAAAATTGATTACTTCAATAAAATTATCGAGGCTTATGATAATCTGGCTATAGTCAGCACGGTAGATGCGCCGGCAGGCGAAGTGGTCTGCTGGGTGACGCCGGATATGCGTTCCACACTGATTAAATTGCTGGAAAAGCTGCGCTTTCCCAAGATTATGGTATAAATGGCAGATCCCCGGTTTAAACCGGGGATTTTTGTATCCCATTTTGGCTGGGTTCCGATCAAACTTGACCATTACATGATCTGGGTAAATTACATGGAAAATATTATCAATACCGGCTGGCGGAGAGGTGCTGGAAAGTTCCCATATATTTTCAGGTACAGTTCAACTTTGCCATATATAATGCCTTTTGATAGTATAAGCTGCTGTGAGTGGCAAAACGGGAGAGGCGAGATATGGCAAAATTTAACAAACTGAAACAAGTTGGACAAAAGCTGAAGCAGGCCGGGCAAAAAATCTGGGGTAAGCTCCCCGGCGGCAAAAAAATGAAAATAGCTTTGCTGGTTGCGCTTGGCATTGTACTGCTGCTGTTGCTTGGCCGATGCGGAGGAGACGGAGCGAACGCGCCGCAAGAGGTTTCCTATGCTGAAGCGCCGGTGGAGCGGCGGACGATCGAAAGCGCTCTTTCCGGCAGCGGTACATTGCAGCCGGCAAATTCCTACACTGTGACCACTCTGCTGGAGGGTGAGATCATGGCCGATTATTTTGAAGAGGGCGATGTGATTGAAAAGGACGCGGTGCTGTACGAGATGGACAGTTCCGACGCGGCCAGCAACATAGAGCGGGCGCAGATTTCGCTGCGGCAGGCGGAGCGGAATTACAGCGACGCGCAGGATATGGCAGCCGTTCGCTCTGACGTGTCGGGCGAGGTGGCCGAGCTTAGCGTGAAAGTGGGCGACGTGGTGCGGCAGGGCGACCAGGTGGCAGTTATTCGCGATAGCGCCACCATGCTTCTAACCGTGCCCTTTCCAGCGGATGACGCCAAGGGCTTCTATGTGGGGCAGGCAGCAACGGTGACGCTGGACGGCACTTTTGAGCAAATTAGCGGCAAGGTGGACAGTATCAGCGGCAGCGATACTGTGGGGCAAGGCAACATGATCACCCGCAATGTGACAGTGGCTGTGAGCAATCCCGGTGGTATTGCCAATACGCAGGCTGCTACTGCCAGCGTGGGCGGTGTGCAGTGTGCGGGCAGCGGCACGTTTGCCTATAAAGCGGAACAAATCGTGACCGCTGAGGCTGGCGGCACCGTGAGCAAGCTGAATGTCAGCGAGGGGCAGCAGGTCAAGGCGGACACGCTGCTGGTGACGCTTTCTGGCAGCGATCTTACTAACCAGATCCAAACTGCAGCGGATAATCTGCGCTCAGCGCAGCTTTCGATGGAAAACACACAGGATCAGATGGACGATTATGCCATTTCCTCGCCGATCAGCGGAACGGTGGTCAGCAAGGAATATAAGGCGGGCGATACCATCGAGAGCGGCAAGAATCTCTGTACCATTTACGATCTGAGTTATCTGGAAATGACCTTGAATGTAGACGAACTGGACGTTAGCCAGGTGGAGGTAGGTCAGACGGCGCAGATAACAGCTGATGCAGTCGAGGGCAAAACCTACACTGGAACGGTCACCAAGGTCTCTGTGGCAGGCACAACCAACAATGGAGTAACTTCCTATCCCGTAACCATTCAGCTGACGGAATATGACGGGCTGCTGCCCGGTATGAATGTGGAGGCGGAGATCGTGCTGGCCACTGCCGAAGATACGCTTGCCGTGCCGAGCGGAGCGGTGTCGCGCGGCGATGTGGTGCTGGTGACGGAGGATTCGCCGAGCGCGGTGAACGCCGTGGAGGAGCGCGAAGCTCCTGATGGCTATGTTTATGTACCGGTGACCACCGGGGTCAGCGACAATGATTATATCGCCATAACCTCTGGTCTGGCCGAGGGCGATACTGTGGCCTATCTGCCTGCCAGCGGCGGTGGTGATTCTATGATGATGCCAGGTGGCCCGGGTAGCCCAGGCGGAGCCCCGCCCGGTGGCGGAGGGCCGCAGTAATGAGCGCGCTGATTGAGTTCCGCGACGTTTCTAAGCTCTATCATATGGGCGAAGAAATTGTGACGGCTGCTGATAATATTAGTCTTCAGATCAACCGCGGCGAATTTGTGGCTATTGTTGGGCAGTCAGGCAGCGGCAAATCCACCTGCATGAACATTATCGGCTGCCTGGACGTACCGACCAGCGGCACCTATCTTCTGGACGGGCAGAACGTGGGCGAGATGAACCGCAACGAGTTAGCGTCTATACGCAACCGGCAGCTGGGCTTCATCTTTCAGCAATACAACCTGCTGCCCAAGCTGAATTTGCTGGAAAACGTTGAGGTGCCGCTGATGTACGCGGGGGTGCCGCGGCAGGAGCGGCGTGAGCGGGCGATGGAAATGCTGTCGCTGGTGGGTCTGGCGGATAAATGCCGTCACCGCCCCAGTCAGCTTTCCGGCGGGCAGCAGCAACGCGTTTCGATTGCGCGGGCGCTGGCAGGCAAGCCTTCCGTGCTGCTGGCCGACGAGCCTACCGGAGCGCTTGATTCCCACACCAGCCGTGAGGTGCTGGGACTGTTGCAGGAAATTCACCGGGCAGGAAACACGGTGGTGCTGATTACCCATGATAATTCCATTGCCGTGCAGGCTGAGCGCATTATCCGGCTGGAGGACGGCCATGTGGTGTATGATGGCGACGCGCATGATCCCGCGGCTGTGGTGACGCCGTCTTTTGCTGGAGAGGAGGCGGCGGAATGAGCTTTCTGGAGACGTTTCAGCTGGCTATCAGCAATATCAGGGGCAGCAAAATGCGCACTTTCCTCACCATGCTTGGCATTATTATCGGCGTGACGGCGGTCATTGTCATCGTCGGCCTTGGGAACGGTATGCAAAGCTATATTACCGACAGCTTTTCAGAGATGGGCACAGATAATATTGAGGTGATGGTATATGGGCGCGGGTCATCGCGCAATATCTCGGTGGAGGATATGTATGAGCTGGCGGATGAAAACCCTGATTTGATCGGAGGGCTTTCCCCTGGCTTATCGTCGATGGGCAAGCAGCTGAAAATCGGCAACGAGACCATCACCACCACCAACTGCCAGGGCGTCAGCGAGGATTATATCGATATGCTGCACTATACCGTGGAGCAGGGCCGCGGCATTGAATATATCGACATCAAAGAGTGCAAAAAGGTCTGCGTTGTCGGCAAATGGCTGGCGGATACCTACTACGGCGGCGATGCGCTGGGTCAGACGCTGCGCTATGGCAGTGATACATTTACTATTGTTGGCGTGTTGGAACAGCGGTATGATGAAATGGAGGAGGGCGGCGCAGACGACTATGTTATGCTGCCGTATTCCACCGTTGCCAGGCTGGGTCAGAGCATGGTAAACTACTATGTTGTCCAGGCGGCGGACGAGACAAGGATATCCGAGACAAAAGAATTGATCGAAGACGCGCTGTATGATGTGTTTCAGAGCGATGACTACTATATGGTTATCAGTATGCAGGAAATGCTGGACGAGATGAACGGCATGATCAGCGCAATCATCATGGTGCTTTCGGTCATCGCGGGTATATCCCTGCTGGTTGGAGGTATTGGCATCATGAACATCATGCTGGTTTCGGTGACGGAGCGGACGCGGGAAATTGGTATTCGCAAAGCGCTGGGCGCCAGGGAAAGCGTGATTCTACGCCAGTTTGTGATCGAAGCGGCTACGACCTCCGGTTTGGGCGGATTGATTGGTATCGCTTTGGGCTATGCAATTTCCGCTGCTGCCACGCCGTTGGTTTCGGCTATGCTGGGGGCTGAAATGGCGGTGACGCCATCCTTGCCCTCTGTGATGATGGCTTTTGGCATATCAGCAGCGATCGGTATCTTCTTTGGTTATCTGCCGGCCAAAAAGGCGGCTAATCTGAACCCGATCGATGCGCTGCGTTATGATTAGATTAATTTACGGGAAAGGAGCAACAATATTGATGAAGAAACGAATTTTGGCGCTGCTGCTGGTGTTGACGCTTATGTTGGGTATTTGCCCGACGGCATGGGCGTCAGATACGGCGGCGAGTGTGCAGCAAACAGTGCAGACGCTGGGTATTATGGTAGGTGACGCTGACGGCCAAATGAGGTTAGACAGCCCTGTCAGCCGGGCGGAACTGACCAAAATGCTGACCGCAGCCTCTAAATATAAGGACACTTTGGGTGAGGTCGGGAGCGGCTTTTCCCTGTTCAGTGACGTGAAGCAGGGGCATTGGGCGTCAGAGTATATCCGTCTGGCAGTGGAGCAGGGCTGGGTTGTCGGCTATGTGGACGGCACTTTCCGCCCTGATAAGACGGTGACGCTGGAGGAGGCCTGTGCTACGCTGTTGCGCCTTCTGGGTTATGGTTCCGAGGATCTGGCGGGGTCCTATCCGCAGGCGCAGTTGAGTAAGGCGGCGGCGATTGGTCTGCGTGACCAGGTGAGCGCTGGTGCGGGCGAGGAGCTTTCGCGCCGTGATTGTATGTATTTGTTTTATAATCTGCTGACAGCGGATACCAAGGACGGGCAGGTCTATGCCGAAACGCTGGGCTATAAGCTTTCCGGCGGTGAGGTGGACTATGCATCAGTGCTTTCGGATAATCTGAGCGGGCCTTTTGTCTATGGGGGCGGTGGGCTGAATCTGCCTTTTGGCACGGACGGTATTACGGTGTACCGCGACGGTAAAAAGTCAAGTCTGTCTGCGCTTACGCAATATGATGTTTATTATTATAACAGTGGGGTGAAAACGCTTTGGGCGTATAGCGACCGCGTTTCCGGCAGTATCAGCAGCCTTTCGCCCAACGCGGCGGCGCCTACTCAGGTGACGGTAGCCGGGAATACGTATGATATTGGCTCTTCCGAGGCGACCTACGCGCTTTCGGCTCTGGCGGGGGCGGCCAAAGGCGACAAGGTGACGCTGCTGTTCGGTATGGACGGTTCAGTTGTTTCGGTGCTTTCGGGCAGTACGGTTGACGCGGTATACTACGGCGTGGTGCAGGGCTATCGTAAGATTGCCGATGGTGACAACGCCAGTGTCAAAACGGAACTGACAGTGGCCTGCACCGACGGTGTGGCGCATACATTTACGCTGGATAAAGAACGTAGCTTTGCGACTGGGCAGCTGGTCAGCGTGAACGTGAACGGAGGCGAGACGACAGCGCAGAGTATCAGCAAGCGAACGCTATCCGGGCGGGTCAGCAATGATGCGAGCAAACTTGGCACATATACCCTGGCCGCCGGGGCGCAGATCATCGACACCGATGACGACGGAAATTTTGTGGCCGTAACGCCGGAGCGTCTGGCCGGAGCCAGTCTCGCCGGCAGTGATGTGAAATATTACCTGCTGGATGGCAATAATCAGATAACCAGTCTTATTTTAGACGACGCGACTGGGGATATTTGGAACTACGGCTATCTGATCGAGGTGAAAAGCAGCCAGGATGGCAAAACCGAAACCTACCGCTTTGTGACCGGCGGCGAAGAATATACGCTGAGCCCCATGAACACTAGTTATGCAGTGGAGGGCGGAAAAGGTATCACATTGCAATATCAGGACGGGCAGCTGGAGAATATGCAAAATATCGAATCAGTGAAACTCACATCGCTTTCCGCTACTATGGCCTACGCCAACAACCAGAGCTATGAACTGGCCGATGGCGTTCAGGTTTACCTGAAGAAAGATAAGGGCGTTTACGCCACCGATATTGATACAATTAACACCAACGACTACACCGTGACCGGGTATTACGACAGCGCGCGTCATTCCGCGGGCGGTCTGATACGCGTGCTGGTGGCCGTGCAGAAATAGAATAAGCCGGATGTAGAAAAGCCCCGCCAAACGGCGGGGCTTTCGTTATATTGTTATTGTTAGCGGGGCAGGGTGACTGTAAATTTAATGCTTAGACCATCCGGGCTTTCCACTCGAATCTTGCCGCCTTGTGCCTCGGCGGCGGCTTTGGCGATAGAAAGGCCGATGCCGCTGCCGCCGGTCTGCTGTGAACGGCTGGTATCCGGGCGATAGAACCGCTCAAACAGTCGCTTAACGTCTTCTGGGGCAATGTAATCACAGGTGTTGAACAAACTGATTTCTGCCTTCTTGTTCCATTTAAGCACGTTCAGGCTGATTTTGCCGCCCGGGTTGGTATATTTCAGCGCGTTATCCAGCAGCAGTGAAACGATTTGCTGCACTGCCTGCTTATCGCCGTGCAGAGTGATATCGTCCTCGATGGACTGGGTGAAGCTGAACCCTTTGGCGCGGCAAAGCGCCGTCATCGGCTCGGAGACTTCCCAGACGGCTTCGCTTAGCGAAAAATCCGTCTTTTTAGGCAGAGGCTGCGCTTCGTCCAGACGCGAGAGGGCGACAAGATTGTTGACAAGTTTGCTTAAACGATCCGCCTGCTTTTGGATATTCTGTACCCACTCGTTTTCCTCCTGCTCCAACGCCAGTACATCGGCACTGGTAGCGATAGCGGTGAGCGGTGTTTTCAGCTCATGCCCAGCGTCGGTGATAAAGCGCTTCTGCATGGCTATATTTTGCTCATATGGCCGCATCGCACGGCCGGAGAGCAGCACTACCAGCAAAAAAACAGCCACAAGACTTATTGCCGAGACGGCGCAGGTGATCAGCAGCAGCATACGGGCAGAACGTATCTCTCGCTCGGAGTTCAGGAAGATAATCATACTGCCATCACCGTCAGCAGCTTTCAGATAACGGTAATCTGAGTAATAGCCTTTGGTTTTGCCCTGCCGTAGAATTTCGGCGGCATACCCGGCAGCCTGCTCCGGACTGATAGAGGCGATATAATCATGTCCTACGCCGGTGATGTCGCCTGCAGCGTTGCAATAGACGGTAAAGAAACGGGTCATATAGCGAACCTCCGGCGAGAAGCCATCGAACGGGTTGTGATTGTACAGATGTACGCCGTCCGCCGGGAAGAACGGCAATCCCCAGCTTTCCATTTCGCGTATGACCTCCAATGTCGCATCCTGCTGGCGGGTGGTCATATGATAGTTTAGCAGGTTGCTGGCGAGCAGCAGCGCCAGTACCACCAGGCTGAACGCGGCCATGGCCGAAGCGATGAAACGCCGGCGCATATTGCTTAGCATGGCGCATTCTCCAGGGCTTCTAATGTATAACCCGCGCCGCGAATGGTGCGAAGTTCCGCCGTTGCGTTCACCTGCTTAAGTTTTTTGCGCAGGAAGCCGATATACGTCCACACCACGTCAATTTCAGCCTCGGCGTCCAGACCCCAGACACGCTCCATCAGATGTTCGGTGGAGAATACGTGACGGGGATTGCGCATAAAAAGCTCCAGCAACTGAAATTCTTTGTTGTTCAGGCGGACACTTTGTTCGCCAAAAGAAAGCTGGTATTTATTGCAGTCCAGCGAGAGCCCGGCAAATTGCAGCACCTTTGGAGCGTAGACGCCGCTGCGGCGGGAGAGAGCCCGGACGCGCGCCAGAAATTCGCTGGACGCAAATGGCTTGGCCAGATAATCGTCGGCGCCGGCGTCCAGACCGGCTACTTTATCCTCCACTTCGCTTTTGGCGGTGAGGAAAAGGGCGGGAGTGGTAACGCCCAGCGCCCGCACGCGCTTCAAAACCTCCAGGCCGTCCATACGCGGCATCATGATATCCAGCACCAGCAGATCATAGCCGCCAGCTCTGATATAATCATAGGCGGCCTCGCCATCATGCACTACGTCCACAGAGTATTTGTTCTTTTCCAGCAGTACCTTAAGCGCCTTGGCAATGGAGACCTCGTCTTCCGCCAGCAAAATTCGCATAGTTATATGCCCCCAATCTAATTTGATTATAGGCGGCCGAGCTAAAATCAGCCTGAAAATATACTTGCCTACATTTTAACAGTTTTTGCCAGTCAAATAAAGCAAAATTTTGGTGGCGGCGTCTTTCAGACAAGCACCAACCATATATTCAGCCATAAGCTATATTATGAATACTCCATAGAGAGAAAAAGGAGGTCCATATTATGGCCAGAAAACTTTGTTTGTGTAAGGAGAAACCGTTTTATCACGATTGTGAGTGTCAGACGGGGAGTTTGGGCGTGCAGGATATTTTTGCCGAGGTGATGGTGAGAGCCAGAGAAGCCGAGCTGTTCTATTGCTGCATGGTGGATAACGCGCAATGTGAGGTCGATAAAGAGATGTTCCGCCAGTTCAGCTTGGACGAACGCCGTCATTATGCCCTGCTGCAGCAGATACTTCGCGAGCTGACCTGTGAATGTTACTGTGTGGGAGAGGTGTGTATTGAGGAGCCCAAAGGCTTCTGCAAGGCCATTAAGGTGGCTATCTATAATGAAATGCAGATGAGCAACGATTATGAGAATCTGGCGAGCTATCTGACCGATATGTCGCACCGCGAGGTGCTGCTGAGCATGATCCAGGATTCGCGCAATCATGCCGAACGACTGGCTGAGTTGTATCAGTTTGCGCAGGAATGCGCCTGCCGTAACGTAGCGGGCGAGGAAGAAGAAAAATGCTGTTGCTGCAATCCCTGTTGCTGCAACCCCTGTTGCTGTGGTGGTCAGAACTGCAACTGCTGCTGTGGTTACATTCCGTTCATGATGCCCTGCTGCCCCTGCACTGGTACTGAAGCAGCGGAGGAGGAAGAAGAGGAAGATTGCTGCAAGACTTATTGCTGCCTTGACGACGACAGCTGCCCCTGTGTCTGCGGCCATGAAAGCAAGCGCAAGGTGAGCTGCAAGGGCAATCCCGCCAAGGGCTGCTCCTGCAATGGCACCGCCGGGGCTACCGACGAGGACTGCTGCAAGAAGTGCAAGCCTGTTAGTGGTTGTTGGGGTTGTAGATAAATCCCTTAAGCGGCAATGGTACGTCTTTTGAAACCCCTTGGTCTTATTAGACCGAGGGGTTTTGTTTACCAGTTTGCGCCAATGTTGTTGACAAAAGGATGTGATAAGGTTATAATCT
The DNA here is from genome assembly GCA_018715045.1 of Candidatus Avidehalobacter gallistercoris. Classification (GTDB taxonomy): domain Bacteria; phylum Bacillota; class Dehalobacteriia; order UBA4068; family UBA4997; genus Avidehalobacter; species Avidehalobacter gallistercoris. The sequence continues at coordinate 2,254 of DVMH01000007.1, read as the reverse complement.
GGTTAATAAAGCTGGATACGGCAGACGGAGGCGTGGCAAATGGCGATAAGAGACGATATTTTTGCGCTGCTCTATGCGGCAGACGATTATGTTTCGGGCGAGCAGATCAGTGAAAAGCTGGGTATTTCCCGCGCGGCAGTGTGGAAGCATGTGCAGGCGCTGGAGCAGGAGGGCTATACTGTTGAGGCGGTGCGCCGGAAAGGCTATCGCCTGCTGCCAAACGGTATTCGCGCGGTGGAAATTGAGCCGTATTTGCAAACGAAGTGGCTGGGCAGGGAGTATCAATATCTGACCGAGGTGGATTCCACCAATATTTACTGCAAAAGCTGGGCGGACAAGGGCGCGCCGCACGGCGCCATGGCGGCGGCTGATTTACAGACGGCAGGGCGGGGGCGGCTAGGACGCGCCTGGAGTAGCCCGCCCGGCAGCGGCGTTTGGTTCAGCCTGGTGCTGCGGCCGAACATATCACCGGATAGAGCGCCGCAGATAAGCCTGGCTACAGCGGTTGGCGTGGCGGCCGGTTTGCGAGAGCTTGGCTATGATGCGGGAATTAAGTGGCCGAATGACATTTACATCGGCGGGCGCAAGGTTTGCGGTATGCTGACGGAAATGCGCGGCTCGATGGAAAGCGTGGAATGGGTAGTGGTCGGTATCGGCATTAATTGTCTGAATAAAGAGTTACCGCCGGAAATCAAGGATATCGCCACCACGCTGGCGCTGGCGTCCGATAAACCGGTGGTGCGGGCAGAGGTGCTGGCAATGGTACTGAATAAACTGGAATACTACTATTCTATGCTGGCTGACGAAGGTTTCGCCGATATTCGTCGCGAATGGCTGGCCAACAACATAACGCTGGGCAAACGTGTGAATATCCGTACGCTGAATGAAACGTTTTTCGGCGAGGCGCTGGATATGACCGAGGACGGCTCGCTGCTGGTGAAGCGCGAAGGCGGGGGCGAATATACCCTGGTCACTGGGGATGTATTTTTTGCCTGAGATGATACGGAGGTAAGATGAATGCAAAATTCTAATATTCGCAAAATGTCTGTGATGGCCATGCTGGTGGCGCTGCTGGTGGTCTGCTCGCAGATTTCGGTGCCAGTGGGGAGTGTGCCGGTGACGGCGCAGCCGCTGGCGATTATGCTGATTGGCCTTCTGCTTTCGCCCAAATACGCGGTGGCCACGGTACTGGTGTGGGTTCTGGCGGGCGGCGTGGGGCTGCCTTTCTTCGCCAACTTCAAAAGCGGCTTTGGCGTGCTGCTGGGGCCGACGGGCGGCTATATTTACGGCTACATTATCGGCGTTTTTATCATGTCGCTGATTGCCGGTGCGGGCAAAAATTTTTCTTGGGCGCGTAGTATTCTGGCCTGCGTGGCGGGTATGGTATTTGTTTATCTGCTCGGCGCAGTACAGCTGAAAATACTTATGGATCTGGACAGTTTCGCCGCGGCTTTTGTGGTGGGCGGCGTGCCTTACATTTTTTTTGAGCCGCTAAAAGTGGCGCTGGCTGTAATCGTAGCCAAGGTGGCCGACTCGCGCGGTTTGCAGCGGTTTTAACAAAAAACTGGACAATTCAACAAAAACATATTAGAATAACATCAGAAAGAGTTGTTCTAATATGTTTTTTATTGGAGGACGAGCCATGCTTTTGGTAATCGACATCGGCAACTCGCACACTGTGCTGGGAGTGTATGATGAAGACAAATGTCTGCACCACTGGCGCTGCTCCAGCGACCGCAAAAAGACAGAGGATGAATATGCCGTAATGCTGCTGGCGATGCTGCGAACGGCGGGAACGGATTTTGCAGACATGACCGCTGCGGCTATTTCCAGTACTGTGCCGCCGCTGGTGGATATCTGGCAGAAGCTCTGCCGTAAATATTTGCAGGTTAAGCCGCTGGTTATTTCTATCGACATTCGCACTGACATGAATATTCTGCTGGATAACCCTCGCGAGATTGGTCCTGACCGTATCGTGAACGGCGTCTCCGGCCGGGCAAAATACGGCAATTCGCTCATAGTTATCGACCTTGGCACCGCCACCACGTTTGACTGCGTTTCGGCAGACGGCGACTTTTTGGGCGGAGTTATCGCGCCCGGCGTGGCGGTTTCGGCGGACGCGCTCTGCAATTCCACGGCGCGGTTGCCTCGGGTTGAGTTTGACGTGCCGGAACGGGCGCTGGCGAAAAACACCGTAAAGGCGTTGCAATCCGGGTTGGTCTACGGTTTTGCAGGGTTGTTGGACGGTATTGTG
>DVMH01000006.1 GCA_018715045.1 Candidatus Avidehalobacter gallistercoris | reverse complement strand
GGCGGGCAGAAGCAGCGCGTGGCAATCGCGAGAGCTCTGGCCACCAATCCTAAAGTACTGCTCTGCGACGAGGCAACTTCCGCGCTCGACCCTGCCAGCACACGTTCAATACTTTCCCTGTTAAAAGATATCAATGAAAAGCTGGGCATCACCATCGTTATAATCACGCACGAAATGAGCGTTATCGAAAAGATATGTCAGCGGGTGGCCATCATAGACCAAAGCCGTATTGCCGAATGCGGCAATGTGCGTGATATTTTTGCCCACCCGAAAAGCAGCATTGCCAAAACGCTGGTGTTCCCCCACCAGGGCAACACCAGCGCTATGATGGGCAGGCTCTGCTGCCGTATAGTGTTCGACGGCCAAAGCTCATATGAGCCGGTCATCGCTAACATGATTTTGACATTTAAACAGCCGGTGAACATCATCTTCGCCGACAGCAAAAATATTGGCGGCAAGGCTTTCGGCCAAATCGTTTTACAGCTGCCGGAGGACGAGACCACCGCCGTCAAAATGCAGCAATATCTGCAAATGCAGGGACTGACTGTGGAGATTTTTCAGGCTGACGCCGGTTTGGAGGTAAGTGCCAATGACCGCTGAACAAATATTTGAGATTTTAAGCACCGAAACAGTAAACACACTGATTTTAACGCTGTTTTCCACGCTGCTGGCCTATGTTATCGGCCTGCCGCTGGGCATCGTCCTGATCATCACCGACAAGGACGGCATACACCCCAACCGCCCGCTGAACGCTGTGCTGGGGTTCATTGTAAACATTCTGCGCTCAATACCGTTCCTCATTTTAATGGTCTGGATGGTACCCGTAACCCGTACTATCGTCGGCACAACAATCGGTAACCGCGGCACAATATTGCCGCTGGTGGTGGCGGCCGCACCCTTTGTGGCGCGTATGGTGGAAAGCTCCATCAAGGAGGTTGACCACGGCGTGATAGAAGCGGCGCAGTCGATGGGAGCGCCCACAAGCAAGATCATCACAAAAGTCATGCTGGGCGAAGCGCTGCCCTCACTCCTCATAGGCTTTGCTATCACTATTACCACCATTTTGGGCTACACCGCGATGGCCGGTTTTGCGGGCGGCGGCGGCCTGGGTAAGGTAGCCGTCAATTACGGTTTTTATAAATATCAGGACGATATTATGACGTTTTCCGTTATCCTGCTGGTGATATTGGTGCAGATTTTCCAGGAAACGGGCATGCGGCTTTCCAAGCGCTTTGACAAGCGGCTGTAAAAATATACATATAAATAACTGGACATTTTGCTCAATGTGATATATAATAATCAGCATATTATTTTATTTGTTTGGAGGAATGAACAATGAAGAAGCTTTTATCCCTGTTACTGGTGCTTTCTCTGGCGCTGGTGGGTGCAGCCGGCTGCGGCGATGACGCACAGCCGGGCGGCAATGACAATACCGAGCTTACCCCGGTTAAGGTTGGCGCCAGCCCCACGCCCCACGCAGAAATTCTGGAGGTAGCCCAGCCGCTGATGGCCGAAAAAGGCTACGATTTGCAGATTGTTGAGTTCACTGATTATGTACTTCCCAACACTGCGCTGGAAAACGGCGATATTGACGCCAATTACTTCCAGCACATCACCTACATGAACGATTTTAACGAGCAGAACGGTACGCATTTGGCTGCCATCGCCGAGATCCATTACGAGCCAATGGGTATTTACGCCGGTAAAACTGCCAGCTTGGAAGATTTGGCTGACGGAGCCACTGTAGGCGTGCCTGCCGACACCACCAACGAAGCGCGCGCTTTGCTGCTGCTGGAAGCCGCTGGGCTGATCACCGTTGATCCGGAAGCCGGTCTGACTGCTACCGTTTACGACATCACCGATAATCCGAAGAATTTGCAGATATCCGAAATCGAGGCCGCGCAGTTACCCCGTTCCCTGGCAGATTTGGACATTGCGGTCATCAACGCCAACTATGCCCTGCAGGCTGATCTTTCGGTGACTGACGACGCTCTGCTGGCTGAGGCCGCTGACTCCACTGCTGCACAGGCTTATGCCAATGTACTGACCGTACGTGAGGGCAGCGAGGAAGATCCCGCTCTGGTAGCGCTGGCAGAAGTACTGAAGAGCGACACCGTCCGCCAGTTCATCATCGACACCTACAATAACAGCGTACAGCCGCTTTTCTAATTAATTAACCAATAAATAAAAAGCACTCTCCAGTTGGAGAGTGCTTTTTATATTGCTTATCTTCAGCTTATTTTGCCGCATTGATGTTGATAAATCCATCGGTTTCGGTAACTTCAAAGCCCAGCAGCTCGAACAGCTTGGCTGGAACATAAGTCGTCGTCTTGTTCTGCAAATACGGCGCCGCGCCCAATGCTGCGGGAGCATATTTGCCATCCGCATCAGGAACAGACGTAGACTGGAAGTAATTGTCCTTACCGATAACCACGTTTGCCTGAACCGTGCCGTTAGAGATGTGAGCGCTCATTGGAGCCTCCGACCAGGTCAGCTCAAAACCCAGCGCTTCAGCCACGCCCCGCAGCGGTACCATCTTCACGTCATTTACAACCTCAACCGCCCCGGCAATCGTATTGTCACCCACTTTAACATGGATATCCTGCGCTTCAGCAGGCTTTTCAGCTTCCGTTTCCGTCGCCACACGGATGGCCTTATCAGCCACCGCCTGCGCCGGATAGGATTCCATTACCACGTCATACCAGGCCAGCAGCTGTTCGCCTTTCACGGGTGCAGTTTCGCCCCACACCGCCTTGGTCAGCGTGATATAAAGACTGCCCTGGTTGGTCAAAATCTGCCAGCCGTCCTCAGCTTCGGTAACTTCCTCCACCGTAAACATACCGGCCGGAGCTTTCTCATTACCCACCACAATCAGATAATTCAGCGGCGACTGCGGCGGGATCGAGAAAGTAGCCTGCGGACCATAGTTGGCGACCACGGCGTCGCCCGCTTTCAACGTCTTCCAATCCACCAGGCTGCCGTCCTTGGCGGAAATGGCGGTGAAATTCTCAGGAATGTTCAGCTGAACGTTCTGGTCATTCACCGTGATCAGCAGATAGCCATCGCCTTCTTCCACCACTTCTTTCAGCGTGGTTGCTACCGTCACGGGTAACAACTGATTGTTCGTCTCAGCGTAAGCTGTTTCAGAAACACCGTCAGACGTTGCCGAAACCGGCGCGGACGTTTCTACCGCCAGCGCCAATCCAGGCAGCACGCACAGCAACGCCGCCGCGCAAAGAATACGCATTTTCTTCATCTGTTTTTTCTACCTCCAATATAAATATTAAATATTTTTGCAGAAAAAGCTAAGATTCCAGCAGCTCGCTTTTGCGACGCACCTCGGCCGAGAGAGGCCAATCAAGATATTCACCGCTGGCCAAAAGCCGCAAAGCGTCTTGCCGCGCCGCCTCAACCAGACGCATATC